>NZ_JBDNGN010000130.1:0-9821 GCF_041689225.1 Hyphomonas sp.
TGGGAACTGGCGAAGCGGGGCGCGCATGTGACGCTGTTCGATTCCGGTTTTTATCCGGGACGCGGCGCAAGCTGGGCTGCCGCAGGCATGTTGGCTCCGGCCTATGAAGCAGCAGCCGAACCGGGCGCGCACCCGAGACTGTTCGACCTGTGTCTCAAAAGCGCCGGCCAGTGGATCGACATGTCGGGCGCGATTGCCGCCGTGACGAAGCGAGACGTCCTGCACTCAATCGGGCCGTCGCTCGCCGTGGCACAGACCGCAGAAGATCGGATGCAACTGGCGGGTCTCGCAGAGGCGCTGAACGTGCGCAAAATTCCGTTTGACGTGCTGTCACCCGGCGAGGCCGTTAAGGCCGAGCCGTGCTTGCGCGTCGGCAATAAGGGGGCGCTGCGGCTGCCGACAGATGGGCAGGTCGACAACCGCCTTCTGGTCGAAGCCCTGATCCGGGCGCTGGAGAGCCAGGAACAGGTTGCGTTCGTGACCGGCACTGCACCACTGGCCATTGCACAGGGAAAAATCGTGCTCGCCGGGTTTGACCATGTGATCTTTGCCGCCGGGTGGGAGACGGCCAGCGTAAGGGTGGGTGACGCGACGCTGGGCGACATCGCGCCAATGTTGCGCAAAATCGAGCCCGTAGCTGGGCACATGCTCGCCTTCAATCGTTTGCCGGATGGGCCTGAAATGACGGTGCGGTCGGGCGCGCTGTATATTGTGCCCAAGGCGGGGCGCCTGATTGTCGGCGCGACCGTTGAGCCCGGCGAAACCAGCACCAGGATCGACAGCAACGCGATTAATCGTCTGGAAGCGGCAGCCCATGCCCTCTGCCCGATGCTGAAACGGGCCACGATTATCGAGGCGTGGCGTGGGATTCGCCCGGGGACACCCGACCACGCGCCGATGATCGGCGCACTGGGCGAGACCGGCGCGTTCGTCGCGGCGGGCCATTATCGCAATGGCATCCTGTTGGCGCCGATCACCGCGCAGATCATGGCCGACAGTGTGCTGGACGGGAAAACCAGCGAGCTGGCGGCGGCCTTCAGCCCGGCGCGGTTTGCGGCTGCGACGGCCTGACGCCGGGGCTGTGCTGGACGGGCGCGCGCCTGCGGCCTAAGTCTCGTCCCAAGCAGGAGGAACGCATGCACCAGATCGCCCCGATGAGCGAAGACCAGATGGCCATCAAGGATGCCGTAGCAAAGACGATTGCGCCGTTCGATGACGACTATTGGCTGAAGACGGACGAGACCGGCAACTGGCCGGAAGAATTTTGCGATGCGATGGCCAAGGGCGGCTGGCTCGGGATCGCGTTTCCGGAAGAATATGGCGGCGCGGGCCTTGGCCTGACCGAAGCGGCGCTGATGATGCAGACGGTGACGCGATCGGGCGCGGGCTATTCCGGCGCCTCGGCGATCCACCTCAATATTTTCGGGCCCAAGCCGCTGGAGAAATTCGGCACACCCGAGCAGAAGCAGGAAAACCTGCCAAAGATCATCTCAGGCGAAGAGAAGATGTGCTTTGCCGTGACCGAGCCGAATTCGGGGCTCGACACGGCGTCGCTCGAGACCAAGGCCGAGCGGACAAACAATGGCTATGTGATCAATGGACGGAAGATCTGGACGACGGGCGCGCAGCGCGCCGACAAGATCCTGATCATCGCCCGCACGACACCGAAGGACCAGTGCGCCAAGCCGCACCTCGGCCTGTCGCTGTTCTATACAGACCTCAACCGGAACAAGATCGAGGCCAACCCGATCCCGAAAATGGGCCGCAAGGCCGTCGAGTGCAACACGCTGTTCATTGACGGGCTGGAAGTGCCGAAAGAGGACCTGATCGGCGAGGAAGGCGCGGGCTTCAAATACCTGCTGCAGGGCCTGAACCCCGAGCGCGTGCTGTTCGCCGCCGAAAGCGTCGGGCTTGGTTTCGCCGCGCTGGAACGGGCGGCGCGCTATGCCAATGAGCGGGTCGTGTTCGGCCGACCGATCGGCCAGAACCAGGGCATCCAGCACCCGCTGGCGCGCAGCTGGGCCGAACTGTCGGCGGCGGAGCTGATGGCGTACAAGGCGGCGAGCCTTTACGATGCCGGGCAGGAATGTGGCGCGGAGGCGAATGCAGCCAAGTATCTCGGCACCGAGGCAGGCTTTACCGCCTGCGAAACGGCGGTGCTAACGCATGGCGGCATGGGCTATGCCCGTGAATACCATGTCGAGCGGATGATGCGCGAAGCCATGCTGGCGCGGATCGCTCCGGTCAGCCGCGAGATGATCCTGAACTTCATCGCCGAACGCGTGCTGGGCCTGCCGAAGAGCTACTGACAGGCCCGACCGGCTACATGTCGTCGGCTTCCTTCATGTGCTCAAAGAACTCTTCCTTGCTGTTGGTGCGCGGATAGGGCTCTGCCGGCACCGGTGCGCCGAGGAATTTGCACAATGGTTCCCAGCCATCCTTGGCCGAATGAACCAGCAGGCGCTCTGCAGGGATTGCGGCTTTAACAGCGGCTTCGTGCGCGGTGTACGCGGCGATGATGGCGTCCTTGTCCTTCGCGTCGCCGAAGCTGCGCTCAAGCACTTTCGTCACCATCTTGAACCATTCGACCGCTGGCGCCGGCCATTTGTCGGGTGCCCAGACTGTCGCGAGGATGGTCTCCGATATGCTCTTGTACCAGCTCTCGGCGGAACGCGTTGACAGGATGATCCGGGCGTCCGGATAAGCCGTGGCCAGCTCCTGCCAAAAAGCGGCGGCCGGCCAGTCCACGGCGGAGTTATAGCCGGCAAAGATTGCGTCGAAATCGGGATTGCCAGCCAGGGCATCGTTCCAGAGTGGCACCTGCGCGTCGCCATTCCCGATCACTTCGATCATGTGATGGCATGGCCCGTGGCCGAGTTGTTCGAGCGCCAGTTTCAGCGACATTGTGCCCGTTCGCCCGAAACCGGCGCTGATTACGGATAGTGTCATTGTGTCCCCCACACACGATGTCGGTCTCTGGGCGGCAAGCTAACTGAAAGAGCAGGTTCTTGGAAGTGGGTCGCGGCGAGGCGCTTCCCGATGGCCCCGGATCAGACTAGGCTCGGAAAAAGCCTTGGGAGGGCACGCGCATGACATATCTTATCCTCGGTCTCGTGATCTTTTTCGGGGCACACCTGTTCACTACATTCCGGTCGCGTGAGCCGGGCAAGGATATCAAGGCGAAGCTCGGGTACGGGCCGTATATGGGGCTCTACAGTCTCGTTTCCATTGCCGGATTCGTGCTGATCTGCTTGGGCTTTGGCGCAACGCGCGATGCCGGGAGCCTGTATATGGCGCCGTCATGGGGCCGGCACGTGAACCTGGCGCTGATGCTGCCGGCGCTGATCCTGCTGGTTGCTTCGCAATTGCCGACCGGGGCGATCAAGAAGGCCGTGAAGCACCCGATGCTGGTGGCCGTGAAGCTGTGGGCCTTCGGGCACCTTCTGGCCAATGGCGAGATCAATTCAGTCATCCTGTTCGGCAGTTTCCTGGCCTATGCGGTAATTGACCGGATCGCAGTGAAGAAACGTGGGGACAATGGCCCAGCCAAGGACGCGGCCGCTTCGGTGATGTCTGATGTAGGCGCCGTCGCGATCGGCGCTGGCCTGTACGTGGCGATCCTGATGTGGCTGCACCCGATCCTGTTCGGCGTCGCGGTCATGTAATGGCAGTCGGCTTAAACCCTTCGCATACACATCCGTGGTAGCCATGTCCGATGGTGCCACGCGGTGGCGTTCCTGGGAGTGAGCCGGCATGAACTATGATTTCAACTACGCCCTGACGATCTTCGTCGATACGGTCATGAAACGCTATGCCGATTTCGAAGGCCGCGCGAGCCGGCGCGAATTCTGGCACTATGTGTCGATTGCCCTGTTGATCGCCGTTGGCTTCAATATCCTGTCGATGATCCCGTATCTCGGGCCGATTTTCAGCCTGGTGAGCCTTCTGGTCGGCCTTGCCCTTGTGCTGCCGGGCATCGCCATCAGCATCCGGCGCATGCATGATATCGACCAGAGCGCCCTGATGGTGCTGATCCCGATCTACAATATCTACCTTGCCTGCCAGCCGGGCACGACGCGCACCAACCGGTTCGGTCCGGAGCCCCGGAAGCTGTGAGGCTGCTTGCGGGCGCGGCGCGGTCAGGCTAAGTCGCGCCCCATGTCGAAACAAACCGAGACACGCCGCAAGACCGTCAGGGACATTGCCGCTGCCAAGGGCAAGACACCGCTCGTCTGCCTGACCGCCTATGATGCGCCGACGGCCCGCCTGCTGGACCCACATTGCGATGTGCTGCTGGTCGGCGACAGCCTGGGCATGGTCGTGCACGGCCTGCCATCCACGGTGGGCGTCACCATGGAGATGATGATCCTGCACGGCCAGGCGGTGATGCGGGGCTCCAGCGAGGCCTTTGTCGTCGTCGACATGCCATTCGGGTCGTATGAGACGAATAATGATTCCGCCTTCCTGAATGCGGCGCGCATCATGAAGGAAACCGGCTGCCAGGCGATCAAGATCGAGAGCGGCACCTATGCCGCCGGCCAGATTGCCCATCTCGTCGAGCGCGGTGTGCCGGTGATGGGCCATATCGGCCTGCGACCACAGGCGATCAATGTCGATGGCGGCTTCCGGGCCAAGGGACGCACGACAGGCGAACGCGACCGGGTGATTGCCGAGGCGCGGGCAACGGACCAGGCTGGTGCCTTTGCCATCGTGATTGAAGGTGTCGCCGAGGACCTGGCGGCGGACATTACTGCCGAAGTCAGCTGCCCGACGATCGGGATTGGAGCGTCGGCGGCCTGTGACGGCCAGATCCTCGTCACGCATGACATGCTGGGCCTGTTCGACTGGACGCCGAAATTCGTGCGCCGATATGCCGACCTCAGCGCCAGCATCAATGACGCGGCGGCGGCCTATGCCGACGATGTCCGCACCCGACGGTTTCCGGACGCGGCCGAGACCTATGCCCTGAGAAAACCTGAACCTGAACAGCGCTGACACGTTGCAGCGTGGGCATCGCCCGTCTAGGTTCCTGCCTGAGTAACAAAATACACCGGAGCGACTGAATTGAGCGATATTTTCGAAGAAGTCGACGAGAGCATTCGACAGGACAGGCTGGAGATCTGGTGGAAACGCTACCAGTTCTTTGTCTATGGCGCTGTCGCGCTGGTCATTGCCGCAGTGGCCGTGAGCGAGTTCGTCATCATGCCGCGGGCGGAAGCGGCCCGTGCGGCGCGCGCGCTGGAGCTGGAAACAGCCCTGTCCGAGCTTCATAACGGCTCGTATGCGGCGGCTGAGACAGCCTTTGCGGAACTCGCCGATGGCGGCAGCAAACTGGCACCGCTGGCGGCGAACTATCTGGCGCAGGTGCGTTTTGAGGGCGGTGGCGATGCCGATGGCGCAGCTGAAGCGCTGGCCGCTATTGGCGCGGTCGAGGGCAGCCCCTTTGATCGTCTGGCCTTGTTGAAAAAGGCCTATTTCAAGGCCGATGGCCAGTCGATGACCGAACTGGAAGCCACGCTGGGCAGTCTCGTCGATGACGAGGGCCCGCTCGGCGCGCTGGCGCGTGAACTGGTTGCAGCCAAGGCTTTTGCAACGGGTGACACGGCCCGAGCCCGGACCGAATTCAATCGGCTGCGCTTCGATGCGGCTGCGCCGGCGGGCGTCAAGCGCCGGGCCGAACTCGCGCTCGCCGCCATTCCTGTCGCTGAAGAGGCTGAACCGGTCGCGGACGCGGCAGGCAAAGAACCTGAAACAGAAACCGAAGCGCCGGCTCCTGCGCCCGCCCCTGCAGAGTCTGAGGAGACTGGTCAATGAGCCCATCGCGTAAACTTGCCGCCAGCTTTGTCCTGGGCACGGCGTTGACCCTTTCGGCATGCAGCAGCCTGCCGAGCTTCGGCAATAACAAGGCCGAGGAAAAAGCCGCCGAGGACAAGGCGGGCCGGATCACCATGGTGCTGACCGACGAGGCCATCAAGCCGAACCCGGAACTGGCAGGCGTGACGATCGAATTGCCTGAAGCCACAACGATCGAGGCCTGGTCGCAGGCTGGTGCCAATGCCGCCAAAGTGGTCGGCCATGTCAGGGCGGCGCCTCAGTTGAAAATTGCCTGGCGTGCGGATGTGGGGGCAGGCTCCGACAAGAAGTCAGCCTTGACGACTCCGCCTGTGACCAGCGAAACGACCGTGTTCACGCTGGATGCGGACCAGTCGGTCGTGGCGACTGACCTCGCTACCGGGCGCTCGCTGTGGAAGAAAAAGCTGAAGGGCGTTTCCAAGCGCGACAAGAGTGCGTTGGGCGGCGGTCTGGCCGTTGAAGGCGATACCTTGATCGTGGCGAGTGGCTTTGGCTTTGTGGCTGCGCTTGACGCGGCCACCGGCACAGAGAAATGGAAGCACCAGATGGGCGCGCCGATGACGGGCGCACCCACCATCAAGGATGGCCGGATCTACATCTCCTCCAACAATAACGAAATTTTCGCACTCACTTTGGCGACCGGAGAAACCGAATGGAGCGACCAGGCGATTGCTGAAACTGCTCGGGTGCTTGGCAGTTCCAGCGCCGCTGCTGTCGAGGATTTCGTGATCGCGCCGTATTCATCGGGCGAAATCATTGCCTATCTCTCCTCGAATGGACGTCGCCTCTGGACCGATGCGATCTCGCAGGCCGGCCGGTTCACGCCGATTTCCGAAATCAACGATATTGGCTCGCGCCCAGTGCTTTCGGGCGGGCTCGTGTTCGCATCCAGCCAGTCTGGCGTGACCGTCGCGATTGACGGACGCAGCGGTACGCGCGTCTGGTCGATTGCAACGGGTTCGACACAGGCCCCCGCCCTGGCCGGACAGTACATGTTCATCCTGGGTGTCGACGACACGCTGTCGGCCGTCAATCCGGCCAATGGCGAGGCCTACTGGGTGACGACGCTGCCGAAGTTCGAGAAAGTGAAAAAGAAGAAGGGCCGGATCAGCTATTCCGGGCCAATCATTGCATCCGGGCGTATCGTGATCGTGTCTTCAACAGGTGTGCTACTTGCCTTTTCACCTCAAACCGGGCAGCAGACCGGCTCTGTGAAGCTGGGCTCGACGACTTATCTCGAACCCATCGCCGTGCAGGACAAATTGCTTATCCTCACTGATGAGGCCAAGCTGATCGCCATCCAATAGGGCGCACGGCCCAAAAGCCCGCCCGTTAACCGTATGAACGGGCAGGCATATGCCGCTTAAACTCGCTATTCTCGGACGTCCGAACGTCGGAAAGTCGACGCTGTTCAACCGGCTCGCAGGCAAGAAAATTGCGCTGGTCGATGACCAGCCTGGCGTGACGCGTGACCGCAAGCAGGCCGATGGTCGCCTGGCCTCGCTGCCTTTGATCCTGATCGATACGGCGGGCTATGAGAACGTCCACGATGGTAGCCTGCAATCCCGCATGCGCGAGCAGACCGAAGCGGCGATTGCCGAGGCGGAGGTAGCGCTGTTCCTGATAGACGCGCGCGTCGGTGTCACGATCGAGGATCAGAGCTTTGCCGCGCTGTTGCGCAAGGCGAACATTCCCGTCGTGCTGGCGGCGAACAAGGCTGAAGGCAAAGCCGGACGCGACGGCCTGAACGAGGCCTGGGAGCTGGGCTTTGGCGAACCGGTGGGCCTGTCAGCCGAGCATGGCGAAGGTATGGCAGACCTGTTTGAAGCCATCCGCCAGGCAGTGGGCGAGGACGCTTTCGAGAAAGCGCTTGAAGAGGCCGAGCCGGACTATACGCGCTTTGGCGGCGAGGACATTCTCGACAAGCTGTCGCATATCGATATCGACGACCAGACGCTGTCGGATGACGACCTTGTTGCCGCCATCGAAGAAGCCGACGTTGATGTCGAGTCGGAGCCGGTACGGCCCGACAAGCCGATCAAACTGGCCATTGTCGGCCGCCCGAACGCGGGCAAGTCGACGCTGATCAACCAATTGCTGCAATCTGACCGCCTGCTGACGGGACCGGAAGCGGGCATCACGCGGGATTCGATTTCCATCGACTGGGAATGGGAAGGCCGCCGTATTCGCCTGGTCGATACGGCTGGCCTCCGCAGGAAGTCGCGCGTTCAGGAAAAACTGGAGCGCATGTCGACGGGTGAGACCATCCGTTCCCTGAAATATGCCGATATCATCGCGCTGGTCATGGACGCCGACGAGGCGATGGAAAAACAGGACCTGCAGATTGCCGACCTTGCACTGCGCGAGGGCCGGGGCATTGTCCTAGTGATTTCCAAGTGGGACCTCGTGAAGGATCCTGACGCGGCCGCCAAGCATATCCGCGACCTTTCCAATCGCTTGATGCCGAACGCCGGAGGCGCGCCCATCGTGTTCCTGTCGGGGCTGACGGGCCGGAATATCGAAAAATTGATGCCAGCCGTCGTGAGCGTCTATGCGAATTGGACGGCCCGCGTGAAGACGGGGGACCTGAACCGTTGGCTGCGCCATACGATTGAGCGCCATCCACCACCCTCCGTGCACGGCAAGCGTATCAAGCCGCGCTACATGGCCCAGATGAAGGCGCGTCCACCGACCTTTGTGCTGATCGCGTCACGCGGCGACCAGATGCCGGACCAGTACAAGCGCTATCTCGTCAATGGCGTGCGCGATGCGTTCGACATGAACGGCGTGCCGATCCGACTGTTCGTGCGTCAGGGCAAGAACCCCTATGCCGACAAGGCCGCGCAGCAGCGACCGTCGAAGCGGTACAAGCCAAAGCACTAGCGCGACCGGGGTGACCCAACGTCACCTCGCGGTGCCTTAGGAGCGGCTCGGCAAAAATACAAGACTTGGACGCGGGCTCTCGCAACGTGTAGTCATGTGGAAAATCCACATCAAACACTGCATCAGGGAGAGACAAGATGGCGTCCAGCGTTCCGGCCAAGGGCCTTCAACTGAGATCACACGTAAAGTCCAGCGGCGAGCTGGAACTGTCCCTCGTTGAGGTGGACATTCCAACGCCCGGCCCGGACGATGTGATTGTTCGCGTTGAAGCGACACCGATCAACCCATCCGATCTTGGCCTGCTACTCGGCGCAGCCGACATGAGCACTGCGAAAGCATCGGGGACTACGGACCGTCCTGTCGTCACAGCAAAAGTGTCGGCTGCCGGCCTGCGTGCCATGACTCCTCGCCTCGACCAGTCGATGGCAGTGGGCAATGAAGGCGCGGGCACGGTTGTGGCGGCGGGTTCGTCGCCTGCGGCGCAGGCCCTGCTGGGCAAGACGATTGCCGGCCTCGGCGGCGAAATGTATTCGCAGTATCGCATGTTGAATGTCGCCCAGTGCATGGAATTGCCTGACGGTGCGACGGCACGCGATGGCGCGTCCTGCTTCGTCAATCCGCTGACATCGCTGGCGATGACCGAAGTGATGCGTATGGAAGGTCACACGGCGCTGCTGCACACCGCGGCGGCTTCGAACCTTGGCCAGATGCTGAACAAGATCTGTATCGCGGACGGAATTGATCTGGTGAACGTGGTGCGCTCCGACGCCCAGGAAAAAATCCTGCGTGATCTTGGTGCCAAATATATCGTCAACTCGACCTCGCTCGGCTTTATGGACGACCTGATCCGCGCGCTGGCAACAACGGGTGCGACTCTCGGCTTTGATGCTATTGGCGGCGGCCCGCTGGCCGGGCAAATCCTGGTGGCGATGGAAGCGGCAGCAAACCTCAACGCCAAGGAATACAGCCGCTACGGCTCGGCGACCCACAAGCAGGTTTATATCTATGGCCGTCTCGACATGGGCCTGACGACATTGCCGCCCGGTGTGGGCATGGCTTGGGGCGTTGGCGGCTTCCTGCTGACA
>NZ_JBDNGN010000131.1:0-29365 GCF_041689225.1 Hyphomonas sp.
CTCAGACGGATCGGCGCGAGGACAATCGAAGACCTCCACAACGCAATCGCCTCGGTCATCGACCTCTACTCAGCCGACGAATGCCAGAACTACTTCAAAGCTGCTGGATATGGAGTCAAATGATGCGGAGGTGCTTTAGCGCCGCGTCGCGCCTGCCGCGACCAGCGCCCATCCCGCCAGAAACGACAGGCCGCCCAGCGGCACAATCGCGCCCAGCCAGCGCGGGGCGCCGATCGCCATCGCATACAGGCAACCTGAAAAGACCAGCACGCCCAGGATGAACGCCCATCCGCCCAGGCGCACCAAACCCGTGCGACCTGACATGGCAATCGCCAGCGCCGCCGCCGCATGGACCAGCGCATAAAGCGTCGCCGTTTGCCACCAGTCGGCAGCCTCCACGCCCAGCGCCAGGCCATGTGCGCCGAAAGCGCCGAGCGCCACGCCGCCAAATCCAGTCAGGGCCGCGCCAAGCGCTAATCGGTTCATTGCTTGGTCTCCGGCTTGCGGGGCAGGGCGTAGGTCACCACCGCGTGGCTCGACGGCTTGTCAGCGCCCTCTATCCGCACGTCCACATCCATCACGGCGAGCGCCTGCCCGATCTTCATCACCCTTGCATCCGCCACGACGACGTCGCCGATACAGGGCCTCAGGAAATTGATGCTCAAATTGCTCGTGACCGTCATCGGCTCGTGCCCGGTCAGCGTCATCACGGCCATATAGGCCACCGAGTCGACCAGGCTCATCTGCGTCGGGCCGGAAATGTATCCGCCCGGCCGCAAATGCGTTTCGTCGGCGACCAGCCGCATCTTTGCGCGGCCCTCTTCCATCAGGACCACCTCGCTGCGATTGCCGGTGTTCGGGAAAGCCGCACCGAGGAATGAATTTGCCTCGTCGGCCGTCATGCGTGTTGTCATTCTAACGGGCTCCCTTTGCGTCACCCCTTGCTGGGCCCGCCTGCTTCGTCCACTCTAAAGCTGACGGATCACCCGCCAAGAGGTGACGCCAAGGAAGGACATCCCATGCTCAGCGCCGGTGACGAATACCCGATCCACCAGACCCCCGAACCTGTTGCCTATTCCGGCTCCGACCGAAATTTCTACGACCGCTATTTCTTCAATGGCTACAGCGCTGACGGGTCAACTTTCTTTGCAGCCGCGATGGGCGTCTACCCGGCGCTCAACATCATCGACGGCGCCGTTTCCATCTTGCGCAATGGCAAGCAGTCGAGCGTCTATCTCTCGCGCCCGCTCAACATGGAACGGATGGACACGCATGTCGGTCCGCTCTCGGTCGAGGTCGTCGAACCGCTGAAGAAAATCCGCCTGCGCCTCGAGGAAACCGAAGGCCTCGCGCTTGATGTGGAATTCGAGGGCCGCGCCTTTCCGATTGAGGAACCGCGTTTTACCCGCCGGATCGGTTCGCGCATGATGATGGACCTCACCCGCATGACGCAGAACGGCCGCTGGTCCGGCAGCGTCCGTGTCGACGATGAGTCGATCAAGGTCAGCCCCGACGACTTTACCGGCACGCGCGACCGCTCATGGGGTGTCCGCCCGATCGGTGCGCCGGATCCGCAGCCGCTGATTCCGGCGCCAACGCCGCAATTCTACTGGATATGGACGCCGACCAATTTCCCCAACCTGTCCATGTTCTACCACGTCAATCATGACGAGCATGGCGTGACCTGGAACACCCGGGCGGTGATCGTGCCCGATGGCGTGGCGCAGGGCGAAGGTATCCACCTCTCCGATGCGAAGATGAACGTCACCTACGCGCCCGGCACGCGCCGCATGGCCAGCGCGTATCTTGACATGACGGATCCGCAGGGCCGCGCCCACAAGGTGACGTTCGAACCGATCGGCACGTTCCTGATGAAGGGCATCGGCTACGGCCACGACAAATACCGCCATGGCGCCTTCCGGGGCGATCAGCTCGCCATCTCCCGGGAAGACTTCGAGCCTGCGAGCCTGCCATGGCAAGTGCCCGAGAACCTGCACATCCAGGAAATCGTCCGTGCAAAACATGAAGGCCCTGACGGACTCGGCTCCGAAGGTATCGGCACGTTCGAACAGCTGTTCATGGGCCCGCACGCGCCCAGTGGCTTCAAGGAAATCCTCGACGGCGCGGCGTGAGTCGGGCGGGAATCTACTCTTGCACGAGTGCCTCGCAGGAGCGGGCCGTCGGACCGTTTCCCAAATATTGGGACGGTCCGTCCCGGTTCAAGGAGTTATCGTCGTGACATTCCGAAGTGGCTGTTACGAATTCGTCAGGCGTCGGCCCCGACCAATACCGACGGAGTCTTACCCATTTGCCCTTTTCGAACTGGCCACCTGTCACGAAGGAGACGTCAGCGAACCGAAAGATAGATCTTGCTTCGTCCCACGCATACTCAAAAGAGTTGCTTTCCGATCCTGATCTGTTTTTGGTTCTCAATCGTATTGAGATACCAAGTCGGTGACGGTCAGAATTTCCAAAGAAACGAAAGTCCAGTCCGTCGTATGCGGGCCCCGGTCCTTCCAGCGGAACTTGCAGCTCAGTTTGCAGGTTACCTTCAACGGGATAGTCGAGTTCGACTTTCAGTTCTACGCTCCGGTCGGGCAAGGTCTTCCATTTGTTTTCGTCCGTCAACGTCATGCCGCTAACTCCGATGAGGAGCACGATCTTGTCCGGTCTATCTTCGACTCGAACGGTGTTAGGAAACTGTGTTGGCAGGTTCTGAAAATCGATCGGGATCGTCAGAATCATCCTGTTGGGGTCCATGTTCCTCTTCATTTCGTCCATGTCGTCTTGATTCAACACGATGTCCGGCCTATCCGGCGATATCGTCGGCAGGCTTAAAGCGGGTGTCTGACCAATTACCGGTATGGATACCCTGTCGATCAGAGTGGGAGCGGCCTGGACTGTCGCAGCCGTGGCCTCCGCGAGCGCGCTTTGCTCGCATGCCGCGATTTCAGAAGGCTTTTTGCGAACCGTGCTCGCGCGCTTCCCGTTCGTTATGCATCGGGAATAGGCGGCGTCATAGGCCGCCACGAACGCAAGCGATTTGCCCGACAGGTCCGGCGCGGCCAGCCCTGGCAGGCAGAAGCAGCACGTCGCAAGCAGATACGTCAGGATACGGTAGTTCATGGGATTACCTCCAGTTTGGCATGCGCACGCACTGCAGAGCCGTGATAGGTGATGGTCAGGTCATGCGTGCCGGGTTTGGCAAACCGCAGCGTCCAGGCATCGTCGGACTTGCGGTTGGTGAAGTGGCGCGCGACCTCTTGGCCCGACGCGTCGTAAATGTAGATCCCGCAATTGGCGGGGGGCAGGCCACCGAAGGTCAGCGTCACGTCGCGACCGGCCTTCAGGGGCGTGTCCGGCAAGGTCAACGTCGGCTGCGCATCAATGCTGCCTGCGCCGGCCACCACGAAGTCCAGGCAGTCGGCATATTGCGCCACATCTGCCACCGCACGATCCATTTGCGGCGCAAAGCCGATGCAGGCTTTCCAGTTGCCCGTTAAGGACGGCAGGCTGCTGCGCTGATACTCCCCATCCGGCTTGTTCGCGGCGGTATAGAACCAGGCCGCGAGGCGTGGCGGTGTCTCATCCATGAAGATCAGTCCACCATATCCCCGGTTTTCGGGCAGGCCCTTATAGGTGACGGTCATGCCAAGGGCGGCATCCACGTCGACACTGTCGAGAGACAGGTAGATCGAATTCACTGGCCCAATGGGCCGATCAATGATTTCCAGAGTGCTCGCCGTTGGCTGTGTGGCTTGTGTCGCCGCGCCCCGATAGATCAGGCTCGGGGATGATATCTGCAGCGGGCTCAATGCTGCGCCGCGAAACACCAGAGCTGGCGCTTCAATGCTGAGCGGCTGCGTGGCAGCGCCCCGGAAGATGAGAGAGGGGGCCGTGATGGCCAACGGCGCCCGCGTTGCGCCCCGATAGACAATTGCGGGCGCCGTTATTTCAAGTGGAGCGGCGTTGGTCCCACGATACACAAGGGCAGGGGCGGCTATCTCAAGCGGTGTTGCGGCAGCCCCGCGAAAGACAAGCGCGGGCGCCGTAATCTCCAGCGGTACAGCAGACGCGCCGCGATAGACCAGCGAAGGCGCGGTAATTTCGAGCGGCGCCTGCGCAAACGCCTGCAGCGCCGCGCCGCATGCCAGCAGGCAAAGTCCGCTCCATCGCCACATGCGCCGCGCAGTCATCAGGGTTCACCGATCCGTCGGTCAGGTTTCTCCTGTCTTCAACGCAACCCTGTCAGCAATCCCGCCAAGTATCAGCCGGCGTTCAGTCCCTGCCAGGCCTGCATAGCCAGCGTGATTGCCCGCATGTCGCCGGTCGTGGTGCCCTGCATCAGGTTCATCGCATAGGACATGGTCGTGTGTGCCTGCATGTCGATTAGCGCGATGGAGCCGCCATAGCCGCCCCAGAACATGGAGTGTTCATTCAGCGCAGGCGACATAGGCCCGGACAGGCCGAAGCCAAGACCATAGCGCACCGGAATGCCGAGGATCAGGTCCGTGCCTTCGATCTGCGGCTCCAACGCCTTGCGGCAACCGGCCTCGCTCAGGAACTGCTTGCCGCCAGCGGCCCCGCCATTGGCCAGGATCGTGTGGACCATTGCCACCGAACGCGCATTGCCCGTTCCGCCAGCCGCCGGGATCTCGGCTCCGCGCCAGTCGCGCGTCCGCGTCGCGCCCACGTTAATCACCGGATTGGTCAGCGTCAGCTTCTTGGTTTCCGTCATGGTGGGATCGGCCGAAATGTTGCCATCTGGCGGCGGCTTCAATTCGGCCACGCGATTGTCTTCCGCCGCCGGCAGGCCGATATGGAAGTCTGCGGCCATCGGCTCGGCAATCTCTTCACGGAATACGGTGCCGAGCGATTTGCCCGCAATGCGCCGCACAACTTCGCCAACCAGATAGCCTTGGGTGATGGCGTGATAGCCGGCCTGCTTGCCCGGTTCCCAGAAGGGCGCCTGCGCCGCCAGCAGGCTCGTCGCTTTTTCCCAGTCATACAAGTCCTCGGTCGTGAACGGCTCACGCCAGCCTGACAGGCCAGCTGAGTGGCTCATCAGATGACTGACTTTCACGTCTGCCTTGCCGCTCGCCGCAAATTCCGGCCAGTATTTGGCAACAGGCGCATCAAAATCCAGTTCGCCTCGGTCGGCCAGCAACAGGGCAGTCAGCGCCGTCATCGTCTTGGTCGTCGAATATACGTTGACAATCGTGTCCTTCTCCCAGGGCCGTGTGCCGGCGACATCGGCATAGCCGCCCCAGAGGTCGACCACGGCTTCGCCATCCTTGGTGACGCAGAAGGAGGCCCCGATATCGGCGCCTGTATCCAGGTGCGTCTGGAACTGGTTCCGTACGCCCTCAAACTTGTCGCTTGCAACACCCTGCATTTTGACCTGCGTCATCGTCTATCCTCCCGGCTTGTCTTTCGTGCCGGGACTCTATGGGTGCCTCGCGCGCCTAGCAACGCCTGACGGTGGGGCAGGGGTCTGTGTCACCGGGAGGTCAGGTGGTCCGGCAATGGTGCGCGCGCGGAGCCGTCAAATATACTCGGCCGCAGCCAGTCCTTGATGTTCCGCGTCAGGGCAGGATCGCCTTGTACATACAGGTCGCCGGATTTGATGGCGTCACGATAGGTCCGCTCGCCCATCCATACATCATGCATGGTCCGCACTGTGCAGGTGAAATAGACATCCACGTCCTTGCCGGGATTCTTCAGGCAAAGATCAACATTATCGTCCCGGACCAGCAGCCAGTAATCGCTCTGCTCGACAAGATCTGTAAACTTGAACTGGATCACGCTCTCACTGCCGATAAGTTTGGACGGATCGATACTGCGTTCGAGGTAGAGCATCAGGAAGTCCACATCGAAGTCTTCATCGAGCACGTTGTGCCTTGCCCAGCACAGGCCCCATTCGCCCATGGCCACCAGAACTGGCAAAAGGGCCTGGCACGCTTCTGTCGGAAAGTATTCGTATCCCTTCTGACCGGTGATCTTGCGGCGGACAATCATGCCTTGTTGCTCAAGGGATTTCAGGCGTCCCGTCAGCAAGGCGGGCGAAATGTCCCCTAGTCCGCGCTGCACGACATTGAATCGGGTGGCGCCCATCAGGATTTCGCGGACGATCATGATCGTCCATTTCTCTCCGAGAATTTCCGTTGCTTTCGCGATCGGACAGAACTGGCCGTATTTCAAGGGGCACCTCCCAAGGCGCTGCCAGAGGGGCATGATTGCTTCTGAAGTGGTTCACTTTACATTCTGAAGTGGTTCGCTTCAACTCCTGAACTTTAATGCAACGCGAAACAAGCGCACTGATTTCCTGTCACCGGATGATCCGGTCACAATTCAAACAGGAGAAGTGAAATGCCACTCGTCACGATAGATCTTATCAAGGACGTCTTTTCGCCCGCTCAGAAGGCGGATATCATTCACAAGGTCACTGAAACAATGGTGGCCATCGAAGGCGAAGCCCTGCGCTCCGTGACCTGGGTGCGTATCAAGGAAGTCGAAGAAGGCGACTGGGGCATCGGCGGCCAACTGCTGACCGCCGCTGACGTGCATGACATGGCGCGGGGTGGCGCCCAACCCGCCACTGTCGCCTGACACGGAATCCGGGGGCGCCGCATGGCGTGGCGCCTCCCATCTCCCACCCAAGCAGGATACAGAAAAATGCCATTCGACACACAGATCATCGACGCCGCGGCCCGCCTTGGCAGCGCGTTCGCCGGAAACTCGGCAAAATTTGAATGCAGGGACGAATTCGTCGACGAAAACTACGACGCCCTGAAGGCGCGCAAGATATTTTCGGCCCAGGTGCCCGAATACCTTGGCGGCGAAGGCGTCTCGCACCGCGACATGTGCGCCTTCCTGCGCCGTCTTGCGCATGACTGTCCGTCTACCGCGCTGGCGGTCTCCATGCACCAGCATCTCGTATCAGCTGCGCGCAAGAACCATGAAGACGGCAAGCCCGGCAAGGCCCTGCTCGAAAAGGTCGCCGACGGTGAACTCGTTCTTGTCAGCACCGGCGCAAACGACTGGCTGGAATCGAATGGCGAGGCTCGCAAGGTGGATGGCGGCTATCGCATCAAGGCCGTGAAGCCCTTCGGCAGCGGCTCGCCGCGCGGCGATATTGCCGTCACATCCTGTGCCTTTGACTGCCCGGACGACGGACCGTCGGTCCTGCACTTTCCGGTATCCTTGAAAGCCGAGGGCGTTGAGCTGCTGGATGACTGGGAAGCCATGGGCATGCGGGCCACCGGTTCGCAGACGATCCGGTTCAATGACGTGTTCGTGCCGGACGCGGCTGTCGGCCTGAAACGTCCGCGAGGACCCTACCATGCCGCGTTCAGCGTGATCGTCACCGTCGCCATGCCGCTGATCATGTCGGTCTATGTGGGATTGGCGGAATCGGCGGCGGCGCTTGCGCTCGAAAAGGCGAAGGCCCGTACCAATGATCCGGTCACTGTCCTTCATGTTGGCGAGATGCAGAACCTGCTCGTTACCGCGCAGCTTGCGGTCGATTCGATGATTGCGCTTTGCGACGATCTCGCCTTTGCGCCGAGCGAAGAACTGGCCAGCCAAGTCCTTGTCCGCAAGACGATCTGCGCCAATGCCGTGATCGCGGTGACGGAAAAGGCGCTGGAAGTGTGCGGCGGCTCCGGCTTCATGCGCAAGGCCGGTATCGAGCGCCTGCTGCGTGATGCCCATGCCAGCCAGTTCCACCCGCTGCCCGAAAAGCGCCAGCAAATGCTCACCGACCGCATTGCCCTCGGGCTGACCCCGGTCTGATCGTCTGGTCCTGCTTATCCCCAGAGCGCGGCTGGCGGCGGGTCGATCCAGCCGTCACGATAGGTGAGGGCATGGGCCACATCGTCCTTCAGCCAGAGCGGGCCGTCGAGGTCGGCTGCATCGCACAGGCCGGCCAGAAGCACGGCGGGCGCCATCGAGATGGATCCCGCCACCATGCAGCCGACCATCACGCCCATGCCGCTCGCCCGGGCTGCGCGTACCATGGCCAGCGCCTCGGTCAGGCCGCCTGTCTTGTCGAGCTTCACGTTCACCGCGTCATAGCGCCGGGCGAGGTCCTGGATGTCGGCGCTCGTATGCGCGCTCTCGTCGGCGCATACGGCGACCGGGCCGGGCCGTCGCTCCAGCGCATCATCCTTGCCGGCAGGGAAGGGCTGTTCGATCAGCACCACGCCGAGGTCGGCAGCGGCGCGGGAAATGGACGGGAAATCGGCTGGCACAAGGCCTTCATTAGCGTCCACGATCAGCCGCGCGTCCGGGCGGGCCAGGTGTACGGCTTCGATCCGTTTCAGGTCTTCCGCACCGCCAAGCTTCAGCTTCAGCAACCGTCCCTGGATCGCCATCGCCGCCTCGGCCATCTTCTCCGGCGTGTCCAGGCTCACCGTGACGGCCGATTCCACCGGCTTCGGCTCGGGCAGGCCCGCCAGCTGCCAGACCGGCGTGCCGCTCATTTTGGCTTCAAGGTCCCACAAGGCGCAGTCGACTGAGCAGCGGGCCGCGCCAGCCGGCATCTGGCCCTGCAGGTCCGCGCGCGTCAGGCCGGTCTCGATCGTCTCGCGCAGGGTCTCGATCGTGGCCGTCACACTCTCGATCGTCTCGCCATACCGCCCATAGGGCACACACTCGCCCCAGCCCGTGCGTTCCCCTTGCTGCAGCCTGACCCGGACAGTCTCGGCGCTTGTCTTGGACCCGCGCGATATGGCGAAAGCGGCCCTCAGAGGGGAGGATACGGGAGTGATGTCGAGACGCCGATTGCGCATAGCTCATCCTGATCGATCAAATTTGATCTATTCCAATGCCCTTGCCTTAAGCATGTTTTGCTAGGCAAGTCAGGTAGTTACACGCTGTTGGCAGACACAGTTTCCCCCGATTTCGCGCTTGATCAAGGCGACGAAGGTTCCGTTCTCCGCATCAGCGGGGACTGGACGGTCGCAACCGTGCAGGAGGTCGACGAGGCCCTGCGCGATCTGGCCCCCGGCAGGCCCCTGCGCCTTGATGTCACAAATCTTGGCGGGTTCGATACGGCGGGTGCCTTTGTCCTCGATCGGACCCTGCGCGCGGCCATGCCGGGAACCGAGGACACCGCAGAGATTATTGGCGACCATGCCGCGGCCCGTAGCCTGATTGCACAGGTTCACGCCGTCTCCACGCCGGCCCCGCCGACGCCCGTCCGGCCAGGCGGGCTCATGGCTATGCTCGAACGCACGGGTGAGGGATTCCTCAAGATCGTGACCGAGGCCATCGCCACACTGGCCTTCCTCGGCGAGACGCTGGTGACCTGTGCGCGCCTCCTGTTTAGGCCCTGGAAGCTGCGTTGGACCTCGATCGTCGCGGTGATGGAGGAGGCGGGCCTCGATGCCCTGCCGATAATCGCCTTCCTGTCCTTTTTCGTCGGCATGGTGGTGGCATTTATCGGCGCCACGACGCTCAGCGACTTCGACCTCCAGATATATACAGTGGAATTAATCGGCTATTCCGAGCTGCGTGAATTCGGCGTTGTGCTCACCGGCATTGTCCTGGCTGGACGCACCAATTCCTCGTTCACCGCGCAGATCGGCACGATGAAGATGCGCCAGGAAATCGACGCCATGCAGACGCTCGGCCTGAAGCCAATGGAAGTGTTGGTGGCACCGCGGATCATTGCCATGGTGATCATGACGCCAGTACTCGCCTTTGTCGCCACGCTGGCCGGCATCGCCGGCGGTATCATGGTCGGCTGGCTCTCGCTCGACATCAATCCCGGCGTGTTCATCGAGCGGTTGCGCACGTCCGTGCCGCTGGACCAGTTCTGGGTCGGCATGTCGAAGGCGCCGGTCTTCGGTTTCGTGTGTGCGCTGATTGCCTGTCGCCAGGGTCTCAATGTCGGTGGCAGCGTCCAGTCGCTCGGCCATGCGACCACAACGTCTGTGGTTCAAGCCCTGTTCGCCATCATCGTGCTCGATGCCATGTTCGCGATCTTCTACATGGAGATGGGGATATGACGGACGACATCATCATCCGGATCCGGGGCCTCAAGACGGCCTATGGCAGTCATGTCGTCCACGAGAATCTCGACCTCGATATCCGCCGCGGCGAGATCATCGGCATTATTGGCCCGTCGGGCTGCGGCAAGTCTGTCCTCCTGCGGGCCATTGTCGGCCTGAAGGAGCCTGCCGCGGACAGTATCGAAGTGTTTGGCCGCCGCCTTGAAACGCTGGACCCGGTCGAACGCAGCACGCTCGAGCGCCGCTGGGGTGTGATGTTCCAGGACGGCGCCCTGTTTTCGAACCTCACCGTGCGCGAGAATGTCGAGGTGCCGATGAAAGAGCACACGAAACTCGGCCCGCATTTGCGCGAGGAACTCGCCGACATGAAAATTCGCCTGGCCGGTCTCGGCCCGGATGCCGGCGCGAAAAACCCGTCTGACCTGTCCGGCGGCATGCGCAAGCGCGCGGCCCTCGCCCGGGCCCTCGCGCTCGACCCGGAACTCCTGTTCCTCGACGAGCCGACTGCCGGTCTCGACCCGATCACAGCCGCCGGCTTCGACGCGCTTGTGCGCAAGCTTCAACGTGCGCTCGGCCTGACGGTCTTCCTCGTGACGCACGATGTCGATACGCTGCATGCAACTTGCGACCGGATCGCGGTGCTCGGTGAGAAACACGTGCTCGCGGTCGGCACGATTGAAGAACTTCGCACCTTCGATCATCCGTGGGTTCAGGAATATTTTGGCGGGCCGCGTGGCCGGGCCGCTACGGGACACTAGAATGGAGACCCGATATGGAAACGCGCGCTAATTACGCTCTCATAGGCGCTTTCGTGCTGATTGCGGCCTTCGCAGTCGCAGGCTTCGTTATGTGGCTCGGCCAGTCGCAGTTCCGGCAGGACTTCAAGGCCTATGACATCGTTTTCGATGGGCCGGTGTCCCTGGAGGAAGGCGCGGGCGTGCGGTATATCGGCATCAAGGTCGGCGAAGTGTCGACTGTGCGCATCGATCGCGCCGATACATCCAAGGTGCGCGCCCGCATCCGTATCGACCGCGAGACGCCGATCCGGACAGACTCGACTGCGTCGATCCAGCTCGCCGGCATTACCGGAATCACATTCGTGCAGATCACCGCCGGCACCGGCAAGTCGCTCGAGGCCCGCCCCGGCGAACCCGTGCCTGTCATTCGGGCCGAGAAGACGCAGCTCGACCAGCTTTTCGCGGGCGGCGCGCAAGTCCTCGGCAAGGCCAACCGGTCGATCGAGAAGGTCAATCTCCTGCTGACCGACGAAAACATCGACTCGGTCACCGCAATCATCAAGAACCTTGAGACCATCAGTGGTGCGCTGGCTGCGCGAGACGGGCTTGTCACGCAGGCGTCGACTACACTGAAAGACGTCTCCGACGCGAGTACGCGATTTGAGGCGGCGTCCGCCTCGCTCGAAAAATTCGGCAACACGGCCGACGTCCGGATTGCCGGATTCGCGGATCAGATGGACGGCCTCGTCGGCGATGTGCGCGACGTCACGCAATCTGCAGGCGACACGATCACGCAGAGCAAACGCGCCGTCTCGGCTGTGGCCGACGCCATTGAGGGGCCAGCCACGGCTGCCATCCAGGACGCGCGTCTCGCCAGCCAGGACCTGCGCCTCCTGATCAACCGGCTTGACCGGATCGCACGTGAGATCGAACAGAATCCGCAGAGCTTCGTCACTGGCGACCCTGCACCCTATGAAGGAGGCCGCTAATGGTCCGTGCTATGGTTTTGATGATCGTTGCCGCAAGCCTCGCGGCATGCGTGTCCATCCTGCCCGAAAAGAAGGCCCCGGAAGGGCTGTACCGCTTCGGCCCGATGGAGCCGATGCACTCGCTAGACGCCTCCATCGTCATCCGCGAACCGGAAGCCTCGCGCCTGGTCGGGGGCCGCGCTATTGCCGCTGAGGACAGCGACGGCGCCTTGCGCCTCGTCAAAGGCGTGGAGTGGACCGATAGTGCCTCGCGCATGATGCAGATCGCCTTGCTCGATACGCTGGGCGGCTCGGATGGCGGCATTGCCGTCGCGTCCGACACAGGCGCACCGACCGACTATGAACTCGCCTGGCGCATCTCCGACTTCACGCTGTCGGGAACCACCGCCCGTTGCCGCATCGAGGCGACGCTTCTGGACGGCCGCAGCCGGAAGGTCCTGGCCCAGACCAACGTGTCGACGACGGCCATTGCGCTTGATTCAAGGAATGCCGCACGTGCAAAGGCCCTGACCGATGCGGGCAGGGCCTGTGTCAGTGATGTCGCTGCGTTCGTCGCCGAGAAGTCGGTTGCTGCCAAGCCGGCTTCCTGACGCCGGGCTCAGCCTGCTTTCAACTCGTCGAACGGCAGGGTCTTGTCGACCCGTACGTCCTGGGGCAGGCCCAGCACGCGTTCTGCGATGATATTCTTCAGAATCTCATCGGTGCCGCCAGCAATCCGCAGGCCGGGGGCCCACATGAAGCTCTGCTGGAAGATACCGTCGCCCGGCATCGTCTCGGTATCGTTGATGATGCCGTAATGGTCCTGCATCTCGATGGCCGAGTTACAGATATCCTGCAAATGGTTGGCGGTGATGATCTTCCCGATCGAGTTTTCCGGTCCCGGCGTCTGGCCACGAGAGAGGGCCGTCATGGTGCGGAACTTGGTCAGCTTGTAGCCTTGTGCGGCGACATACCAGTCTGCAAGTTTCTCGCGGAACGCCTGATCGGTCATGGAGCCGGATGTCTTGGCATAGTCCATGATCTCGCCCCAGTCCGGACCCGGTGAACCGCCGACAGCGAGGCGCTCGTTCATCAGCGTCACGAGGGCGACTTTCCAGCCGGCGCCGACATCGCCGAGGCGGTCGGAGTCAGGAATGCGCACGTCCGTGAAGTAGACTTCGTTGAACTCGCGGCCACCGGACGCCTGGTGGATCGGGCGTACTTCGACGCCCTTCTGCTTCATGTTCACGATGAACATGGTCAGGCCCTTGTGCTTGGGCACTTTCGGGTCTGTCCGCACCAGAACGATACCATAGTCGGAATAGTGCGCGCCGCTGGTCCAGACTTTCTGGCCATTGATCACCCACTCGTCGCCGTCTTTCACGGCGCGGGTTTTGAGGCCCGCCACGTCGGAACCGGCCGATGGTTCAGAAAACAGCTGGCACCAGATTTCCTCGCCCTTCAGGGCCTTCTGGACATAGCGTTCCTTGTGACCGTCAGAGCCGAACGCGATCACTGTCGGGACGCACATGCCAAGGCCGATGGCGAACGGTCCGGTTGGCGCGTCATATTTGGACTCTTCCTGTCCCCAGATGACCGACTGCATCGATGTGCCGCCGCGCCCGCCCCATTCCTTGGGCCAGGTGATCTGGGCGAACTTGTTTTCGGCCTTTACCTTCTGCCAGTCCTTGGCGCGCTGCAGCGCATCCTTGCCGGAACCCGGCCGCGGGCGCGCGCCGCTTTTCGGTGTCAGGTGCTTGTTGAGAAACGCACGCGCCTCGGCGCGGAATGCGGCTTCGTCTTTTGTGTCGTTGAAGTCCATGTGTTTGATCCTTCCCTTACGCTGCGTTCTTGGTTTCGAGAGCGCGGACGAGTTTTTCTTTCCAAACTTTCGGGCTGCCGGCCTGTACGGCGAGAAGCTTGGCCCGGCGATAGAAGAGGTGGCAGTCGACTTCCCATGTGAAGCCCATGCCGCCATGCGTCTGGATGTTTTCCTTCGAAGCGAACCAGAAGGCTTCCGACGCCGCCACGCGGGCGGCCGCAGCCGCTTCGGGCAGTTCCGCCGCATCGGTCGACAGGGCCCATGCGCCATAGAAACAGTTGGAGCGCGCGACTTCGTTCTTCACATACATCTCGGCCAGCTTGTGCTTGATCGCCTGGTTGCCGCCGATCGGGCGACCAAAGGCGTAGCGCTCCATGGCATAGTCCTTTGCCATCTCGAGACAGCGCGACGCACCGCCCAATTGTTCGAACGCGATCAGGACGGCGACCCGGTCGAGCAGCGCATCATTGAGCCGCGCACCGTCGCCCGACTTGCCGAGCAGGGTGGCAGGCACCTTGTCGAAAGCCAACTCTGCATGGCTGCGTGTTGGGTCCAGCGTCGAGAGGACCTTCTTCGTCACGCCCCTGGCCGAGAGGTCGACGAGCACCAGGCTCGCGCCCTTGCCGTCCTTGGCCAGCACCACGGCATGGGTGGCAATGTCGCCATCCGTGACCGGCACTTTCATGCCGTTCAACGTCTTGCCGTCGAAAACCGTCTTCAGCGACCCGGCGTCCGGATTGCCCGGGCCTTCGCTGGCCGCATAGCAACCGACGACCTCGCCCGAGACGATCTTCGGGAACAGGTCAGATTGTTGCGCCTTGGATCCGGCGAGCTTGATCGCTTCGGTAAAGAAGTAAGCGGTCGAGGCATACGGCACGGGTGCCAGGACGCGGCCCATCTCTTCGGCGAGCACGCACATCTCCAGCATGCCGAGGCCGAGGCCGCCATGCTCTTCCGGAATGGATGTGCCGAGCCAGCCCATCTCGACGACCTTTTTCCAGACGCCTTCATTATAAGGCTTGGATTCGTCATCCAAGATGGCGCGGACCTCGGCCATGCTGCACTGGCTCTCGAGAAATTTTCGCGCCTCATTGGCGAGAAATTTCTGGTCCTCGGAAAAATCAAAATTCATGGCGTCTCGCTCCCTGGCCTCCCGCTGGAGGCTCGCACTTTTACTATGGCCGCAAGATAGCGCCCTTTACGTGCGCGGAAAGCCGTGACCCCGCGGAAATCGCAATTTCCGTCGCGTATTCTTGGCCGGTAGGTCAAATTTCACCGATCGGCTTCAGGCGAATTAAAGCTCGTTACGGCATGATGACGTAACAGTTTCGGGGTTTAAACGCATGGCCAAGGCACTCTTCCACAAGGCGCAACGGGTCTTCGTTAAGCCCGTCGGCACTTGGGCGCTCATCGAGCAGGTCATTCCCCAATGGGTGAAGGACGTCGATGAGCCTCTGCGCATCACATATGATTGCGGGCTGGGCCGCCGTTTTGAAGGCGCCGAACTTGTCTCTGAACAGGTCATGCACAAGCTCCAGCGCCAGGACGACGAGGATGACGATTTCGTACTCGAACGGTGGCGTATCGACCGCAAGATTATCAGATGGCGTGCCGATGCCATACTCGGCATGGATCCCAACCCAGGCACTTATCCGGTCGTCGTCACGGATGATGGTGATTGGGGCGGTTGGCGCGTGACGGGCAGCGAGTATGACCGCGACCCTCAGCGCATCGAGCACCAGGCCCGCATGATCGTGCACACACCCGACCTTTTGCGGGTGGCGCGCAAGCTTGCCGATATCGCCAGCGAACGCCCCGGCGACCTGCCGGTTGAGATCAGGCAATTGGCTGATCGCTGTGCCCTGTTCCTGCGCCACGTCTTCCAGAGCGAAGAAAACATCCACGAAACGGCCGCAGAGTAGCGCGGGTTATCGCGCGCTAGCGGCTTTCGCGACCATCCAGGCCAGGCCGGCACCGAGACAGGCGCCGACCAGGTTGGCACCTTCATCCAGCAAAGACGCCGTGCGCCCTGTCCCGGCCAGCGCCTGTACGATTTCCAGCACAGCGCCAAAACCGACCGTGACCAGCACGCCTGCGATGATCCGGCGGCGACCCAGCCAGAAACAGATACAGGCCGACAGCGCGGCATAGGCGATGGCATGCTCCACCTTGTCGCTCAGGTGAACCTCCGGCAGGTCCTCGCCTGGCAATATTGACAGGATCGCAATCGCGGCAGCCACCAGCAGGCTCGCGAATCCGGCGAGACGCCGCGCGAGCACTGTATTCAAGCCGGAAAGAATGTTCATGTCGTGCCAGACCTGTACTGTTGTTCCTGCGGCTCTGACCCGGTCTGCCCCTTGGAATGGTCCCCGTCCATCCCGATGTGAGTGAGCCCAGCCCTCGACGCGCTGTCTCCCAACACGTATCGAGGCATTATCCCGTTCCCGCTGCCCGGAGACATCATGCGCACTGAAACCCCCGTTGCCGTCAAGCTCGCTGACTACACGCCCTATCCGTTCGACATCGAGCATGTCGCCCTGTCGTTTGACCTTGATCCCGAGGCGACCAAGGTAAAGGCGACGCTCAAGATTGCGCGCAAGGGCAAAGGCGGGGCACCACTCGTCCTCGACGGCGAGGCGCTGAAACTGGTCTCCATCGAAATCGACGGCCGGGCGCTCACGCCCTCCGACTATACCTTGACCGATCACGACCTGACATTGCCCGACGTGCCGGACACGTTTGAACTCAAGACACTGGTCGAGATCGTACCGTCGAAGAATACCGCCCTGTCCGGACTCTACATGTCCGGTGGTCGCTTCTGCTCGCAATGCGAGTCTGTCGGCTTTCGCCGCATCACCTATTACCCGGACCGCCCGGACGTGATGAGCCGCTTCTTCGTGACCATCACGGGTGACAAGGCGACCTGTCCGATCATGCTGTCAAACGGCACGCCGGGTGCCGTCACGGACGCCGGAAACGGTCGCCACACGGCGACATGGGATGATCCCCACAAGAAGCCGTCCTACCTCTTCGCGCTCTGCGCCGGGGAATATGATATTTACCGCGACACGTTCACGACCATGAGCGGGAAACAGATCGACCTTGCGATCCATGTCGACAAGGGCGACGCGCCGCGCGCGGCCTGGGCGATGGACAGCCTGAAGCGTTCGATGACCTGGGACGAGGAAACCTATGGTCGCGAGTACGATCTCGGTGTCTTCAACATTGTCGCCGTACGCGACTTCAATTTCGGCGCCATGGAGAACAAGGGCCTCAACGTCTTCAACTCGGCCTATGTCCTGGCTGACGAAGACTCGGCCACCGATGCCGATTTCGAAGCCATCGAGAGCATTGTAGCCCACGAATATTTCCACAACTGGACCGGCAACCGCATCACCTGCCGCGACTGGTTCCAGCTCTGCCTGAAGGAAGGCCTCACCGTCTTCCGCGACCAGAACTTCTCCGCCGACATGCGTTCACGCCCGGTGCAGCGCATCAAGGATGTCATTCGCTTGCGCGCGCGCCAGTTCGCCGAGGACGCCGGCCCGCTGGCCCATGCGGTCAGGCCCGCCAATTATGGCGCAATCGACAATCTCTACACGGCGACGGTTTATGAAAAGGGTGCCGAACTGATCGGCATGCTCCGCCGCATCATCGGTCCGGAAGCCTATCGCAAGGGCATGGACCTGTATTTCGAGCGCCACGACGGCCAGGCCGTGACCATTGAGGATTTCTACGCTTGCTTCGCCGAAGTGACAGGCAGGGATTTCGGTCCCTTCCTGCGCTGGTACGCTCAGGCTGGCACGCCGAAAGTCACTGTTGAGGAAAGCTGGAACGAAGCTGCCGGGGAACTGACAGTCAGCCTGTCCCAGAAGACGTCCCCCACGCCAGGCCAGCCCGACAAGCAGCCCGTGCCGATGCCGCTCGAACTCGCCCTGCTTGATGGCAAGGGCGGCACCGATGCCTGGATGGTCGTCCTCGACACGCCGGAAGCCACCATCACGCGCAAGGCGTTGGGCGGCCGCCCGCTCCTCTCGGTCAATCGTGACTTCAGCGCTCCGGTCCGCGTGGAACGTGACCTCACCCGCGACCAGCGCCTCGCTCTGGTAACGGCCGAGACCGACCCGTACAATCAGTGGGAAGGCGTCCAGACCCTCGTAACCGAAGAAATCCTCAAACTGTCCCAAGGCAGTCAGGCCAAGCCGGACAGCGATCTCGTTTCCGCCGTCGCCACCGCCATCAGGAACGCATCCGGCGATCCGGCTTTTGCGGCGCTGCTGACCCGCCTGCCGGAAGTCGGCGAGTTGTTCCTCGAGCGTAAACCCGCCGATCCGGTCGCACTTCATTCTGCGCGCAAGCGCCTTCAGGCCGCCCTCTCCGGCGCCCTCGCCCCCACCATCACCGACACCCTTGCCGCCCCCTCACCAACCCCTTACCGCCCCTCTGCCGAACAGGCCGGGATCCGCGCGCTGCGGGGAGCGTTCATCAACCTCTTGGGCGCTTCGGAGGCCACTGACGCCCCGCAAAAACTGCTGTCGCTGTATGAAAACGCGCCAAACATGACCGAGCGCCTCGCCGCCATGCGGGCCCTCACCATGAAGGGCACATGCCCCGAGCGCGACAAGGCCCTGGCCGACTTCGAGCAGAACTGGAAACACAATCCGATCGTCATGGACAAGTGGTTTGCGGTACAGGCCGGGCAGGGAACTGCAGCAACGGTTGCAGAACTGGCCGCCCATCCGGATTTCGACCTGAAGAACCCGAACCGGGTCCGGGCTGTCATCGCCGTATTCTCAACGGCAAACCTTGCCGCTTTCCATGCACCCGACGGGTCCGGCTACCGCGCGGTCGAAGACATCATCCTCAAGGCCGATGCAGCCAATCCAGCCCTCGCGGCTCGGCTTCTGTCCGCTTTCGAGCAATGGCGGGTACTCGAACCCAAGGCAGGCGCTGCAGCCCAGGCGACGCTAAAGCGCCTGCAGGAGGCCAAGCTGTCTCCGAATTCCGCAGACATCGTCGGACGGGCCCTCGGTTGAGAGCGGACGCGTAGTTAACATTTCTGTCAGGGTTATTAACAATTGTGCAAGGATTCCGGCTGAGAACGGAAGATGGATAGGTGCGCCCCGTGCGCAGAGAATGGAGTCTCCTTGGCGGATGATCGCGTCATTGCTGAAGGATTGACCGTTGCAGACAAGGCGTCTGCAAGAGTTTCAGCGCGCCTGAAATGGACCATACTGGCGATTATCGTCCTGATGGCGGGCGCACTGGGCCTCAAGGCATGGGAAGAACGCCAAGGCGCTGATATTGCAACACTTTCGACGCTTGAAGGCGACACGCGCGCGATCGCTGGACGCATGGAAGGCCGCGCCGACACGGCAGAAACGGTCATTCGTCTTGTTGCGGATACCGGTTCATCACGATCGGCCATCACGGCTGCGGTGCCGAGTATAGACACCGTACTGTCGCTCAGTGACGCGCAGCAGTCGCCCGCCGGTAGCCGGCTCGGCGACGCGGCAGAAACAGCAACGTCTCTGCTTGAAAACGGCCATCGGCTGGGCATTTCCAGCCGGGGCGACATCGTGCTCGTGTCGACACCCAAGTCCGGCACGCCGATGATCGCAATTGCACCCGCCGCCACGTGGCTGCCTGTGTCGGCCAGTGGGCACAGGCTGACGCTGGTATCAGGTAGCCATCGTATCGGCGCAGGCGATCCATCACTGGAAGCAACAGACAGCGCCATTCACGTTGGCCGGCCCAGCCTGCGGTCGGTTGGCGGTCTCAACCGTATCGCGACGGCCTGTGCGCCGCTCGATCGTAGCCCGGTAGCGCTGTGTGAATCGGTGCTGCACCCGCTTTTCAAGATGGATGACCTGATCCGGCTCCTGATCTTTACGCTGCTGCTGGCCGCTCCAGTCCTTGCGATCATTGGCCTGATGAACCGCCTGTCGCAGGAAGAAACGGCCACGATCATCGAAGAAACCCGCGACGATGAAGCCGACAGAATTATGGGTCTTGTCATGCGCGGGGCGCGGGCAGGGTATTGGGAATGGGCGCCGGGCGGAACATCCGTCTTTCTTAGCGAGGGCGCGTCTCAACTGCTCGGCCTGGAAGGCGCGGGCATGCTCGACGCGCGGAACCTTCTGGTTCAGGTTCATCCCGAACATCAGGCGCGCATGCTTGAAACCCTTGAGAAAGCCCGCAGCATCGGTTGGATCCAAACGAGTTTCCTGACGATTTCACAGCCGCCCATCTGGGTCGAAATGCGCGGCAGTCTCTCCAATGACGCCGACAACCAGCCGACTCTTTTTGGCGGTATCGTGCTTGATATTACCGAGCGCAAACAGTCCGAGGATCGCGTCAAGGCGGCTGAGCGGCGCCTGCGCGCAGCCATCGAAGGCTTCACCGGTCCGTTCGCCCTGTGGGATCACCGCCAGCGCCTGCTCTACTGGAATCGCGCTTTCGCACTCGATTTCGGGCTGCAGGACACGCTGCGACCGGGCATCGGCCACGACACGATAATGATCGCCCGCGCGGGCGCCATACGTGCCGAGAAACAGTCAACCGAAGACCCGCGAACGACGCTGATCGAGTTGCAGTCAGATCGTTGGCTCAAGGTCGTCGAACGACCGACGCCAGAGGGTGGCCTGATCACCGTGGGCATCGATGTCACGGAAAATGTCGAGAAAGAGGAAGCGCTGAGGCGCCAGAAACAGAGCATGCGCAAAGCTGTTCTCGATCTCGAACGCTCCGAAGGCCGGGCCGGCGAACTTGCGCGGCGCTATTCGGAGGAGAAAGCCAAGGCCGAGCACGCGGCGCACACCAAGTCTGTCTTCCTGGCCAATATGAGCCACGAGCTGCGCACACCGCTCAACGCGATCAACGGATTCTCGGAAATCCTCGCGCACGAACTTTATGGACCGCTCGGCGACGCCAGGTACAAGGGCTATGCCCATGACATCCTGACATCCGGCCAGCACTTGCTTGATATGATCAATGACATTCTCGAAATGGCAAAGATCGAGGCGGGCAAAATGACCATCAACCCGCAACCGATCGACCCCGTTGATCCGGTGGACGCCGCGGTGCGCATGATCCGCCGAAAGGCAGAGGACAAGGGGATCGCCATTGTCCTTGATGCCCAGCCCGGCCTGCCTGATCTCGATGCTGACCACAGGGCCATCCGCCAGATGGTGCTGAACCTCTTGTCCAATGCCATCAAGTTTACCGACGCAGGCGGCACCATAACCGTCTCGGTCGAGCAACGTGGTCCTGACATCTATATCGGCGTCACCGACACCGGCATCGGCATTCCGATGGAAGACTTGCCGCGCCTTGCGAAGCCGTTCGAACAGGTTTCCGGATCACGTGATCGCAACTACGAGGGCACCGGTCTCGGATTGGCGCTCACCAAGTCGTTTGCCGAAATGCATGGCGGCCATCTCAGCCTCTCTTCGATCGAAGGCGAAGGCACGACGGTCGCAATCTCGCTGCCGATTTCGGGCGCCAGTGAACTTGCTGCTGAAGATGATTCCCGCGAAGTCGCCTGACCCTTTCTAAGGTCTCACATTCCAGTCGAGAATACGGGCACCGGTAGCGTCAATCGCGACGCTGCCCCGGGCCCCTGTCTTCAGTTTGCGCTCCAGGCCAGCCGGCAATTCATTCACCACGTCCGGCAGGAACCGCGCGATACCATTGCTGGTGACGACAAGCACGTTGGCATCGCTGTCGAGGTTCGCCGCACGGGCCAGCAGGTCCGCCCAGGCTGCGCGCAGGGCGGTCGGATCGACGTGCCATCCCGGCGGTGGGGTTGCGTCGGCATCCCAGGCATCGATCGCCGCAGCGCCAATGCGGGCGATGACGGCGTCTTCCGTCTGGTTCTCGTCCGGGCCGTAATCGATCTCGGTCAGGAACGGCAATATGCGGAGTGCTGGTGCGCCCGCGCGTCCGGCGAGGATTGCTCGCGCGGTTTGCCTGGTGCGCAGCAGGGGTGAACAGAACGCCGCCACGAAATGTGTATCGCGAAAATGCGCTGCCAGTGCTGCGGCCTGCTGCTCACCGGATGTCGACAAGGGCAAATCGGTGCGTGCGCCAACGCGGGTCGGTGTGTCGCCCGGATCAAACGTGTTGCCGTGCCGGACGATGATCAAACGGGCCAATGTGTCAGTCTCCCGCCGGGTCGCCGTGTAGCGCAACCAGGCGTTCAGCCAGCGCCACGTCTTCGGGTGTATCTATGCCCGGGATAGCGATCGTGTCGGGCGCCACCTCGACACACTGGATCGACATGCCATTTTCGATCAGACGCAATTGCTCCAGCCCTTCGAGCTGTTCGTAGCGTCCCTCCGGCAGGCTGACATACTGGCGCAGGGCGTCCAGCTTGAACGCATAAAGCCCGATATGGCGGCATACGGGAGAAAGATCGCCTGCGGCGCGCAGCGCGGCTTCCTTGCGCATGGCAGGCAGGATGATCTTCGAAAACCAGAGCGCCCGACCGTTGACGTCATGCGTGAGCGTCGTTCCCGAAAAAGGTGTCTCCAGCTTATGCGCCCGCAAGGCATCGAGCGCCTCCCAGGACAGGCGTACATAGGGCGTCGCCGCATCAGCGCCCGACATTGTCGCGGCCTGCGAGACGGCAATGATATGGGTAGGCGGTGTGAAGGGGGAGTCGCCCTGCAGGTTGACCACGACCTCCGGCTGAACTCCGAGCGCTTCGGCAGCTGCGAGGGCGCGGTCACTACCGGACGGCAGGGCGGGATTGGTTATGACGACCGGAATGCCGCGTGCGCGGCAGTGTTCCTCAATCCGCGCATCATCGGTGGCGACGACATGCGCGGCATCATCAAGCGCCGCTGCCGCTTTGGCTGCCATGTCGGCGACGCGGCTGACCATGCTCTTCCCGGCGATCAGCGTCAGCGGCTTACCGGGAAACCGGGTCGATCCATACCGGGCGGGAACAACGATCAGGGTTTTCATCTTCGGCTACCTTGAACTTTAGCTTACAGTCGGCGCGGCGATGTATTGTCGGCCTTGCGCATGTCCTGCATCAGGCCGATCAGCGGGGCGACCCATTCCAGCGTGTCTTCTCCAACGCCTTCTCCCCTCAGGAATTCGGTAAATGCCGGCACGAGCTTTTCATTGCCGCACTGATCAACAGCCATTTCGAGCTCAGGCACGACGATGGTCTGGAACGTATCGGCGAATTTTTGGATTTGCTTGGTCTTCGACGCCAGTTGTATCGCCACGAACGGATCGACTTTGCCATCCTTGCCTTGCAGGCGGCGCAGGGCGTTAATCATGCCGCGATTGTTGGACGCGAATTTCTTGAGCACCTTCTCGGTCTTGTAGTTGACCCATTCAGCCGTGCAGGGCTTCGGTTCCACTGACGCGCAAGCCGCCAAGGCAGCCAGACTGAGCGATATCATGACAATCTTGGCGTTCATATGGCGCTTCCATCCAGACCTGTTTGCGAGAGGGCCACCCTAGAGGCCGGCAGCGCATCAGCAAAGAGTGTATTGACGGTCCGGGCCCCGGCGGGGGTTAAGTGCCGGGGCCTTTAACGCGAGCCATAGGGGAAGGGATCGCGCCTAGTTCTTGCTGATTTCGATTTTGTGCTTCGACGCCAGTTTGCTCTTAAAGGCCTGCTTTTCGTCATCGCACAGAAGTTCGCTATGCTTGATCGTTGCAAGCGTTTCAGGTGCGTGCAGGCGCGATTCATCGCCCTCGACGCATGCGACGTGTAGGGACTCCCCGTTTGCGGTTTCGCTGCTCAGGATACGGGTCTCGCCCGGCGCGAGTTCGGTATCGCGGCAAGACAGCGCGAGCGACTCGATGGACTTTGACACGTCGTCGATATGGTTTTCGAAATCGCCGCCATAAGCGGCGTCCACACGAGTCTCGATCTCGTTCGCCCAGGCTTCGACACGGGCTTCTATCTCGCGGTTCGCTGCTTCGCTTTCTGCGTCATACTCCAGTTCCCAAGCGGCCATGCGTTCGTCGACAATCGACTCCCACTCGGATGTGCGCTCTTCGAATGCGTTGGCCCAGGCCTCCCACTCTGCGGCGGTCTGCTGTGCTTCTTCTTCATCTCCCTTGAAAAGGAAAACGTGTTTCGAGCCTTTGTCGCCGCCTTTCAGTTCCATGACCGACGGGACGGGCGGAACCGGTGGTGTCGCAGGCATGGGGAGCATTTCGGGCATGGCCGGGAGCGGCGGCATAGGTGGCGGCACATGCAACTTGCGGGTCTCCTGTTCGATGCGCTGACTGAGCACGCGAATTTTATCGTCAGCGTCCGGGTCAGGATGTTGGTAAGGTTCGCCCAGCAGCACGAACTGTCGGTTCTCGACTTTCTCGCCATCAACGAACAGCGTGGAATTGTCGATCATGATGCTTGTCGTGAGATTTGGCTCCGGCTCACCAGCGCTGGCCGTGACCGAGGCTGTGGCGACCAGGGCGGCAGACCCGAGCACGGCCGTCAGTCCTAGACCGGCAAGGCGGCGTCGCTTTGACGGCGTCGGATAGGCCATCAGGCGCATACGCTCCTTCAGGGAGTGCGTGAGCGGCAGGCTCGCGGCCAGGGGAGGCGCTCGGGCACAGAGATCCGCACAGCCTTCAACAGCGTCGCTCCATAGGCGTGGGGGCTGGCGGCGCCGCAACGCAACACGTCGCTGTCGCAAGCGGCTTCCTGGTCGGTCCGGAATGCCCGGCGCGCCAAGTAAGCGAGCGGATTGAAACAGATGCAGGCGACAAACAGTTCGGCCAGTTGCAGCGCCCAAAGGTCGCCGCGTTTGACATGCGTCAGTTCGTGGGCCAGTGCGGCGCGCTGCTGGGCATCGTCATAGTCAGCTTCAAACCAGGCGGGCAGCAGAACAATCGGACGAAACAGGCCGGTCACCAGCGGGCCATTCGAGATCAGGCTAGTGGCGATCTGCGGCGTGCGCGGCAGGCCAACCTGCCTTGCGACCTGGTCAGCAATGGTTTTCAGGTGTGAGGAAGCAGGCGTACGCTCGCGCTGAACAACGGTCATGAAGCTGTGTTGCGCAGCCATGTTGCGCGCAAGCACGACGAGTCCGCCAATCAGCCAGACTCCGAGCACGGTTGTAACCAAGGCAGTGCCCATACCGACGCCGGCCAGAACATCGACGGCAGGTGCGTCCATCGGTGCGCCATGTCCGACAAAGACAGTGCGCACGGCACCTGCCTCTGGCGCAAGCGCCGCAATTGGCGCTCCGAAGAACAGGGGCATGTCGCTTGGCAGTACAGGCGATTCGATGGCGACGTCGGCAAGCGCAGCACTGGGGGCGAGGTCCAGCAGGCTCACCCAGGACATGCTGGTCGGCAGCGGTGGCAAAAGCAGACGCGCAAGCGGAACAAGCCAAAGGGCATAGGCAATGCTGGGGCCAAACTCGCGGGCGATCGGCTTTCTGGCCAGAAGGACCAGGAGGATCAGGACGGAAACCGCAAGCACCATCTCGATGACGGATCGCAGATCGGGCATGAGGAATTCGGTGATCATTTCTTCAGGTCCCCCAGGAGTTTTTCGAGTTCTTCTATGTCTTGAGGCGTCAGTCCGCGACTATCTGCCAAATATGCCACAAGCGGCGCGGCGCGGCCTGAGAAAACGCGGTCGATGAACTGTCCCGCAGCTTTGGCCTTGTAGGCTTCCTCGTCGATGGCCGGGAAATAGAGGTAGCGTCGTCCATCTTCTTGCGTATTGGCTGCGCCCTTTTCGACGAGCCGCGACAAGAGCGTCTTCACGGTGCGGCTGGTCCAGTCTTTGTCATTCGCCAGCGCATCGTGAACATCGCTTGCGGCAATGCCGGGCTTGTCCCACAGTATGCTGAGCACTTCGAGTTCTGCGGCGGATATTTTCATCCTGACTCTCTCCCGAGAATGGACTACACTCGTAGTCGTATTATAAGACTACAACTGTGGTCAATCTATTTGTGATGACAAGATGGCAACCTACGGCTTTGATGACGCACCGATGCGCTTGTCCCTTCTATTCACCGGGACCGTCCTGTAGGATTGCAGTCGGTGTCTAGGGCGGGAACCTTGAGGAGAGGGCAATGAGAAAAGCGATGTTTGGCGCAATTGCGCTGGCGCTGTCACCTATGGGTTGCCAGACAACTAGCGTGCCCGGTGACTTCGGCACTATTCTGGCGGACGTCATGGGCTCGTCCACTGCCCAAGGGGCCCTGTCGCAAGCAGAGATCGATGCCGGCCTGCGCGAAGCCCTGACAGTGGGCACGAATCTCGTGGCGGCCCAGCTTGGCAAGACGGATGGCTATTTTGGCGATCCGCGCATCCGCATTCCCCTTCCGAAGACGTATCGCGATATCCAGACCAATCTGGCCCGCGTCGGCGCCAGCGGCCCGCTCGACGACCTTGAATTGCGCATGAACCGTGCCGCAGAAGCGGCGGTCCCGGATGCCAAGACGCTCATCCTCGGCGCCGTTCGCTCGATCACCATCAATGATGCGCTGCAAATCCTGAATGGCGGAGACACGGCAGCGACCGACTATCTGCGCTCCAGGACTGAAACCCAGCTGCGTGCCTCCTTCACGCCCTATGTGAGCCAGTCGCTTGCACAATCAGGGGCCTTCACTGCGCTTGAGCGGTCCGCCAGCCAATACGGTCTCGGCGGAGTCACCAGAAACCTGCAAGGCGACCTGACAAATCACGCCGTCGGCCTCGGCCTCGACGGCATTTTCCTGTACGTCGCAGACGAGGAAAAGAAGATCCGCGAAAATCCGGTCGCGCGTACGACCGAAATCCTGCGCCGTGTGTTCGGGAACCGTGCTTGATGCGCAGAATCAAGCGTGAATTGAAGTCTGGCGGCGAGATCGCCGGGATCGAATTCGGCGATCCCATCAAGCCGTATGCCGCCGTCTGGCTGCACGCGACGGGATTCAACGCCATGACATACCAGTCGCTGCTTGCGCCCTTGGGCCTGCGGGCCCGCGTCGCGGCGCTCGACATGCGCGGTCACGGTCACTCGACACTTCCTGCCAAGCCGCGCAACCTTTCCTCGTGGAACCGGTTTCGCGATGACGTCATCGAATGGCTGGAAAAGGAAGCACCGCAAGGCGTCGTTCTGGGCGGCCATTCCATGGGCGGATGCGTGGCCCTTCTGGTCGCCGGCAAGCGACCCGACCTTGTCAAGGGCCTTGTCCTGGTCGATCCGGTGATCCTGCCGCGCAAAGTGTATTTCTGGAACCACGTCTTCCCGCCCGTTTCCATGCTGATCGCGCGCAACAGCATGGCCAAGCAGGCCCGTAAACGGAAACCCGTGTTCAAGTCGTTCCGGGATGCGTTGGATTCCTATACCGGCCGCGGTGCCTTCAGCAGCTGGCGCGAACCTTTCCTCGCCGACTATCTGCTCGACGGTATCGACCGGGTCGACCAGCAGTCAACCGACAGTCCGGAACAGACATGGCGGCTCCTGTGCGAACCGAAATTTGAAGCGGCAACCTTCGCCGCACAGCGTAACCGCCCATGGCGTGCCATGCGCAAGGTGAAGAAAAAGCGCATTCCAATCGCCATCCTGCGTCCGAATTCGCATTCGGTCATCAGCGGCAAGGTGCGCGCCAAATTGATCCAGATGCATCCCAACCTGATGATGAAACAGATCCGCGGTACGTCCCATTTTCTGCCCATGGAAGCGCCGTACGAGGTGCGTGACCAGTTCTCGGCTTTCATCGCGCGCCTGGTGGAAGGCTTCACCGTCGAGGAAGACGGGCCGGTCGTACGCTCGCTGTACGCTCGCCCTCGGCGGGTCAGCTAGGCATTTTGCATTAGGAAATCTGCAAGGTCGGTTGGGTCTCGACCGCGCGAGACCCGTTGCGCACGGCGGCGCTTCAGGTCTAATCGCGAAATATCCTGGAGCGCTTGCGCATGGTTGAGTTCCTGACGTCTTCGCCGGTGCAGATCGCCGTCGTGCTGTTCCTCGTGGCAGTCGTTTTCTTCGGCTTCGTGCGCGAGTCGCTTCCTGCCGACGTGATTGCACTTCTTGCCATGGGCACGTTGATGCTGACCGGCATCATGAGCGTGAAGGAGACCCTGGGCGTCTTCTCGAATGCGGCGCCGCTGACCATTGCCGCCATGTTCGTCATGTCAGCCGCGCTCGACCGAACGGGTGTCATCGATCAGGCCGGGCGCTGGGTGACACAGGCAACCACGGGCTGGCCGCCCATTCTGGCAATCCTCGTCATGATGCTGGCCGTAATCTTCCTCTCAGCCTTCATCAACAATACGCCGGTTGTCGTCGTATTGATCCCGGTCGCCATCCGGCTTGCCAAGTCGCTCAATATTTCGCCGTCCAAGCTCCTCATCCCGCTATCCTTCGCCTCGATCTTTGGCGGCACCACCACGCTGATCGGCACGTCCACCAATCTGCTGGTCGATGGCGTCGCCCAGAGCGGCGGCATGGCGCCGTTCGGCATGTTCGAGATCACGGCGGCCGGCTCCCTCCTGGCACTGGCGGGCATGGCCTATTTCATCGTTATTGGCTGGTGGGTCCTGCCCAACCGGGACACGCTGGCCGGCATGTTGCCGGACCAAAAAGAGCGCCGTTTCATCGCGCAGATTCTCATCCCCATCGACTCGGTCCTGATCGGACGTCCCCTGTCAGAGACCGGCTTTTCCGCCCAGCGCGGATTCTCGATCATCGACGTTCTGCGCGAAGGCGTGTCGCTGAAGGCCTCACTGGCCAAGCTGGTCCTGCGTGGCGGCGACCGGATCGTGCTGCGCTCGCCCGTTTCGGAAATGCTCAGCCTGAAGGAACTCGGCCACGTCGCGATCGGCGCTGCAGCCGATGAACGGGCCGCTTTCGAACCCGTCCAGACGAGCGAAGTCATCATCGCCGAAGGCGTGATCGGTCCGCAATCGCGCCTGATCGGCCGCCGCTTGCTCGGACTCGGCCTGGCCCGCCTATATGGCGTCTACATCATGGCCGTGCACCGGCGCGGCGAGAACATGGCGGACCAGCTCAGTGAGATGCGGCTCGATGTCGGTGACACGGTACTGGTCGAAGGCCCCGCAACCGGCATGCGCCAGATGTTCGAGGATGGCGCCCTGAACAACCTCACCGCGACCAGCGACCGGTCCGTGCGGCGCGGCAAGGCCTGGATCGCCGTCATCGCCCTGTCGCTCGTGATGGGGCTTGCGGCCATGGAAGTCCTGCCCATTGCAGCCCTGGCCATCATCGGCGCCACGGCGGTTGTCGCGCTCGGTTGCCTCGACCATCAGGAAGCCTATCAGGCCATCCGCTGGGACATTCTCATGCTGATCTTCGGCATGCTCGCGCTCGGTCAGGCGATGGAAAAAACGGGCGCCATCCAGCTCCTCATTGACGGCGTCGCCGGACCAATGGGGCATCTTGGTCCGCTCGCCCTGCTCGCCATGCTTTATCTCGTTACGTCGACGTTGACCGAATTCATCAGCAATAATGCCGCGGCTGTCCTGCTGACACCGATCGCCATCGGCTTCGGCACACATCTCGGAATTGACCCGCGGCCCTTCGTGGTTGCCGTCATGTTTGCGGCCAGCGCCAGTTTCGCCACGCCCATCGGCTACCAGACGAACACGCTGGTCTACACGGCGGGCGGCTACAGGTTCGCAGATTTCATCAAGGTCGGCCTGCCGCTGAACATTCTCCTGTTCATCGTGTCGATGTTCGTCATCCCATACTTCTGGCCGCTCAGCTAGCGCTCACCAGAGAGGTCGATCCGGCTCTGCCGTCTTGGCCAGCTTGTCCATCAGGCGCGCCAGCTGTTCCCGCTCGGCTGCGCTCAACGTTTCGACGAGGTCACGCTCGGCATCCAGCGC
>NZ_JBDNGN010000132.1:0-12759 GCF_041689225.1 Hyphomonas sp.
CCATGCGCACGGCCCAGAAACACACAATCGAAGACGTCATCCATGAAACCGGAAAAATCGTGAAGACCATCAGCTCATCCGAATGCCAAAACTATATCACAGGAGCGGGTTATGCTTCCGCCGAAAACTGAAACGCTCTAAAGCAGCGCGGCGATCTCGGCGCGCAGTTCGGGCATGCCCCAGCCTTTTTCAGCCGAGGTCACGATGGTCAGCGGGTGCGCCGCGCCGTGCTTTTTCAGCTTGGTCTCGATATCGGCCTGCAGCGAGTCGACCTCGCCCTTGGCCAGCTTGTCGACCTTGGTCAGCAGGATCTGGTAGGTAACCGCCGAGCCGTCGAGCATGGCCATGACCTCTTCATCCGTGTCCATCAGGCCGCGCCGCGCATCGACCAGCAGGAAGACACGGCGCAGGGACGGGCGTCCGCGCAGGTAGGACCGGGTCAGCTTCATCCAGGCATCGGCCTGCGTCCGGCTGACCTTGGCATAGCCAAAGCCCGGCAGGTCGACGAGAAAGAGCTGGCCGGGGCCGACATCGAAATAGTTGAGTTCGCGCGTGCGGCCCGGCTCGGACGAGCTCCGTGCCAGCTTGTTGCGGTTGGTCAGCGCATTTATCAGGCTCGACTTGCCGACATTCGAACGCCCGGCAAAGCAGACCTCGGTCCGGTCGGCAGGCGGCAGGCCCTTGAGATCGACCACGCCCATGACGAAGTCGACCGGGCCGGCGAACAAGAGCCGCCCGGTTTCAATCTGGTCTTCGCTGGGCGCCGGGCGCGTGTCCATGGATCAGTCCGCCGGTTCTTTTTCACGCCCCAACAGGCGCGAAATCGTCTTGCCGAGTTCGGTATCGACCCCGTTGCGGCGCATGATGAAGTATTGCTGCGCGAAGGACAGGATGTTGCTCCACACCCAGTACATCACGAGACCGGCCGCAAAGCCGCCGAACACGAACGTGAACACGATCGGCATGGCGCTGATCACCATTTTCTGCGTCGCATCCGTCGGCGCCGGGCTGAGGCTCTGCAGGGCCGCCATCGTGATGCCGTAGAGCAGCGGCAGGATGCCGATACCGATCACGACACCGATCACCGGGATCGCCTTGATGTCGGACGCTGCCCATGGCAGCAGGCCGAACAGGTTGCCGATCGCGGTGGGGTCCGGCGCCGAAAGGTCCTTCAGGAACAGGAACGGCGTCTGGCGCATTTCCAGCGTCACGTAGAGCGTCTTGTAGAGCGCGTAGAAGATCGGGATGGTGAACAGGATCGGGACGCAGCCGCCAACCGGGTTTGCCCCTTCCTGCTTGTACAGCTTCATGATTTCCTGCTGCTTGCGCTGGGGATCGGCGGCAAAGCGCTCATTCAGCTCCTTCATCGGCTCCTGCAGCTTCTTCATCTTGGCCATCGACTTGTAGCTCTGGTTGAACAGCGGCACGAGCGGCAGCTTGATCAGGACCGTGAAGGCGAGGATGGCCCAGCCGAACGAGCCGAGCACGCCGGCCAGGTATTCGAGGACATAGAAGAAGGGCTTGGTCAGGAAGAAGGCCCAGCCCCAGTCGATGGCATCGACCATGCGCGGGATGCCTTCCTTGTTCTGGTAGTCCTGCAGCACTTCGAAACGCTTGGCGCCGGCGAAGATGCTGTTCCGGGTGGTCTGGCTCGCGCCCGGCGCAAGGGTGAAGGCCTCGCTCTCGGTGCGCACTTCCAGCGGACCATCAGTGGCAATCGATTTCTTGTTGACGATTCCGTTGAACGGTCGGTCCTGCTGCGGCACCAGCGCGCCCAGCCAGTATTTGTCCGTCAGGCCCCACCAGCCGCCTTCGGTTGACGGGAACGTGCCTTCGTCCGTTTCCCCGTCAATATTCTTGAGGGCCAGGAGCGGCTTGTATTTCTTCATCCGCAACTCGCCGTCCACGACGCCCATCAGGCCCATGTGGGCCAGGCCGCTGGCGGTTGCCGAGCCGGGATCCGTCGCTTCAAGGAAGCCTTTGTAGTCGCCATGGCGCTCGACCGAGCCAATCGCGCGAACCGAGCGCTCGGCATCGCCGGTATTGGTCAGCGTATCCTCGAATGAGAACATGTAATTCGCATCGACCGAAACTGTCCGGTCTATGGTCAGGCCCGGCGTTTCAAGGCGCAGCTTGATCGGCGAGATTGTCGTCAGCTTTCCCAGACCGACCTGAACCCATGGCGAATTGCGGCCAGCGACCAGCGACGTGCCGTCCGCCCAGTAATAGGTCGCGAAATATCCGTATTCACTCGCTTCCGGGCGGAACAGGCGTATTTCCTGTTTCTTCTCCACGGTCAGGTAATGCTTTCGCAGGCTGAGATCGTCGATCCGCGACCCGGCAAGCCGGATCGATCCATCAACGGATTCGCCATCGAACTTGACCCGGCCCGGCCCCGAAATCGCTTCCTCGACTGTCTTTGTCGCTGCGATCGCCGGAAGATTGCTCAATTCGCTTACGCTCACCCCGGTCTGCTCATCGGCGGTGATCGCGGCCTGCTGGGCCTCAAAGCGCTTCTGCGCCGGCTCCATGAAGACTTTCTGGTAGCCGAACACGAAGGCGACCATCAACGCCATCGCGATCAGGAAATTGCGCTGGTCTTGCTTTTCCATGGAATTTTGTCCCGGAGGTTTCTGGGCGCCAACTCGCAAATCGAGGTGGCACGGTCAATCAGCGGCGAGGCTTATCAGCGCGCTTTCCATATCGTCAAGCAAACGCGCCCACGCAATGTCAGCGGTGGCGTCCCGCGCGATGAAAACATAGTCTATTCCCGGGTGCCCCAGCCGGGGCAGCAACAGGCGGGCGGCTTCCCGCAACCGGCGCTTGGCCCGGTTGCGCACGACCGCATTGCCGACCTTCTTGGTGGCCGTAAAGCCCTCGCCGATAAGGCTGCCGGGGGCATCGCCAATGCGCTGCCTCGCCTGAACTACAAGGCATTTTCGCCGTTCGGCCTTGCCGCCGCGCGCAAAAACGAATTGAGGCCGCTTCGTCAGGCGAACGACCTCAATCGGGCTGTCTTGATTGTCTTGCGGCATCTGCAGCTCCCGGCCTTTCAGGCTGGGGGAAACGTGTCTCGCCTTAAGCGGACAGTTCCTTGCGGCCTTTTGCCCGGCGGCGTGCCAGAACCTTGCGGCCATTCTTGGTCGCCATGCGAAGGCGGAATCCATGGGTACGCTTGCGGCGCAGGTTGCTCGGCTGGAATGTACGTTTCATGGTTCTGCTCTAAGGCTGATGTGTCTCGGAAAGAGGGGCCAATACAGGCCACAGGCACCAAGGTCAAGGCGGGCAAGCACAGTCTGGCCCGGCCAAACCACATATTTTTCCGCTGCACAGGTCCTGCCTCGCGCATCGCCGCCTGCTGTCTCTTTACACGGCGGGAGAGTCTTGCTCAATCTGCGTCCGGGACGGGCAGCCAGATTCGAAGGATATTCATGCGATTACTGCGCCCTGCACTGCTTTGGCTGCTCGCCGCGCTCGCGCTGCCAGCCGCATTTGCCCAAATCATCGACTATGACCGGCTCGACCAGCGCCTGACCCGGCTCGCCGCCGAAGAGGACATGGTCGGCCTGGCTGTGGCGGTGATCGAAGATGGTGAAATCCGCTTTGCGAAGGGGTACGGCTACACGGCCATCGGCGGCGCGCCAGTGACGGAAGAAACGGTGTTCCGCTGGGCCTCCCTGTCAAAAGGCGTCGCCGCCAGCCAGATTGCCATCCTGGCCGGACAGGCAAGGCTCAACCTTTCTGACACGGTGGCGAAATTCAAGACGTCGCTGCGCCTGCCTGGCGGCGGCGAGACGCGGGCAACGCTGGAAGACGTCCTCTCCCACCGGCTGGGCATCGTCTCCAACGCCTATGACACGACGCTGGAGGATGGCCGCGACCCGGTCCAGATCCGCGAGAGCCTGCGCGGCCTGAAGGTGATTTGCCCGATCGGCGAGTGCCATTCCTACCAGAATGTCGCCTTCGACACGGTGGCCGAAGTCGTCGAGCAGGTGACGCAGACAAAATACGCCGACGCGATCGACGCCTCCCTTTTCAAGCCGCTCGGAATGGTCACCGCCAGCATTGGCCGGGTCGGCCTCGAAGCCTCCCCGTCCTGGGCCCGGCCCTACGCCAAGCGTGAAAAAGATTCCGGCCCGCCCAAGCCGAAGACCGTCAACGACGATTATTATCGCGTGCCAGCAGCCGGCGGCGTCAACGGGTCGATCCGCGACCTCGCGCTCTATGCCCGCGCGCAGATGGGGCTCGTGCCCGACGTGCTCAGCGATACCGCGCTGGAGATGATGCAGACGCCGCGCATCTATACGAGCCGCGAACAGTCCGGCCTCTCACGCCGCTACAAGGGCCATATGCGCGACGCCCGCTACGCCCTTGGCTGGCGCGTCTACAAATATGGCGACGCTGGCACCCGCGTCGTCGGCCACCGCGGCGCCGTCGAAGGCTATCGTTCGCTGATCCTGTTCGACCCGGAGCGCGATACCGGCGTCGTGGCCCTCTGGAATTCAAGTTCGCGCCTGCCCGTCGGCATCGAGTTCGAAGTCATGGACATGGCCTACAACCTGCCGCCACAGGACTGGATGGGACTCGACGCGAATTCCACCGGCGGCGGGAAATAGGACCAGCCGGTCAGTCCCCGTCTTCCGTCGCCATCTTTTCCAGCCACCAAATAGTATTGCCAGATCGCTTTCTCCAGCGGCGACAGGCGGCCCTGGCTCGTCATCGGGGCATTCAGCCCTTTCCAGACCGTGTCAGTCGCACCGATATCCTCCTGATGGATCGCGTCGACCACGTGGCTGATCTCGTCTGCGATCTGATCGAACCCCTCGAACGCCGTATACGCGCGGGGGACACAGGTGTGGATTTTCAGCTTCAGCTTGCCGGCCGATTCCGGAAACACCTGGTACCAGGTGACGACGCTGCCCTGAATACCCAGCAGGAAATGCGGGTAAAGCGCGCTGGCGAAAAGGTCACGCGACTGCCAGTCCTCCAGTCCCTCAACCGGCGGCAGGCCGGGTGGCAGCTCGGCATGGGCGGCTGGCATGTGAAGGATGGACCAGGGCCCGTCATTGTCGGGCACGCGGGAGTCGCGCATGATAGGAGTGCTCGAGGGTTTCCTGGTGGACGCCGATGTGTTGGTAGGCTTCCATGAAATTCTCGACGAGGACTTTCCAGTTCCAGTCGCTGGCATATGCAAGCGTCCGCACGACTGCCATGTCCACGAGCCTGAACTTTTCGAAATAGGTCTCGAAGGTCGTGACCTGCGGCGCGAAGGGCGCGGCGTCTGGGTCGAAATTGGCGAGAATGAATCCCTGCCAGATTTCGGTCCGCACCTGCGGCAGGCGGCAATCTGGTTCCGAGAAGTCCTCCGCGCCTTCCAACAAGGGCGCCCGGAGGAGTTGGCCCGCCGTGTCATAGCTCCAAGCGTGATAGGGGCAGGTGAACAGTTTCCGGTTGCCATTGCCCTCGGCAACTTGCGCCGCGCGGTGCAGGCAGGTGCGCGACATGACCCGGATCTCGCCGTCCTGACCGTGCACGATCATCACCGGCCGGCCCAGCAGGTCCATCGCGAGAAAGTCTCCCGGTTTCGCCACCTGGTCGACACGGGCAAGCGGCAACCAGCTCTTGCGGAACATCCGCTCGGTTTCCCGTTCGAAAATATCGTCCAGAATGTAGGCCGCTGGCGGCAGGGTCGCGGCCTCCTCCAAGAGGCGTGCAACCCGGTCGGTTTCGTCGGCGCTGAGGCCCGGCAAGTCCTGTGTCATGAAAAGCCTCCCAGGATAAAAATGACACATGCGTCAACGTTTTTCGATTAAGGGCGTCCTCAATTCGTATCTTCTCGACAAACGGTGACGCCTGTGTCACTTTTAGGCAACGATAAGAGGATCGTGATGAGGTTCTTCCTGAAGACAATTTTCGATTACGGCGCCGTCGTGTTTGCGTTCGGTTTCATTGCGCCGCTGACCATGCAGATCATCACCCGCGCCGGGATTGACCTGCCCTTCGGCCTGACGCCGCTGATGGCAGGCCTCATTCTGGCGACGGTCTGGGGCGGCATCGCCCAATATCGGGGACGCTGGATATGACCGACACGCTGCAAGATTCATCCGAGCCCGACCTGATGCGCCGCGAGCGCGAGATCGCCCGGCGCCATATTGGCAAGTTCCCATGGCTGTCGGTGACGTGGGCGTTCGTGAACCTCGCGGTTTGGCTCTCACTCTGGCCTCTGGTCCTCACCAGCACGCTGTCTGTCTGGATCGCTTTTCCGATTGCCACCCTGAATGTGATGCTCTGCTACCTGCCCTCTCACGAGGCGCAGCACGACATTATTGCACGGCCCGGCGACAAGCTGCGCTGGCTGAACGAACTGGTCGGCCATGTCTCGACCATCCCGCTCGTCCTGCCCTATCGCGTCGCCCGCCTGACCCACCTCGAGCACCACAAGCACACCAACGACCCGGACCTCGACCCTGACTATGGCACCCATGCCTCCGGTCCGGTCGCGGCCATCTGGAACAGTTTCCAGAAGCGCCAACCCGGCTCGGAAGGCGGGCCGAATGCCTATGCAGCGGCCTTGCAACGCATCGGTCGCGAGGACGTGATGCTCGAAGCCGTCCTCTCGACGCTCGTCTTCTACGTTATCCTGTTCGTCCTGGCCTGGAGCGGTTTCGCCATTGAGGCGGCGCTGCTCTGGTGGCTGCCCCGGCATATCGGGCAGACCTATATCGTCTATTATCTCAGCTGGGCGCCACACCATCCCGCCAATGAAACAGGCCGGTATCGCAATACACGCGGATTCCGGGCCGCGTTCGGGAATATCGCGTCGATGGGCATGCAGTATCATATCGTTCACCACCTGCACCCGCGCATCCCGCTGATCCGCACACCGCGCGCCTTCCATGAAATGCGCGACGTGCTGGAGGCGCGCGACTGCCGGCTCGATGGCATCTAGGTTCACGCCGCCGATCACGGGCCTTTGATCGCCCCTGCCACAAGCGTTACGGGCATAAATCGCGCTGACGGGATATGTATCGGTCTTCAACCGAGGACCCGCATCCATGCCGCTTTCCAGAGTCGTGCTTGCCGCCGCGCTGATGGCGATGCCGCTTGCCCTGCCAGCGCAGGCAAGGGATGTAGCGTCTGGCATCACGGAAGACGCAAGCATGGCCAAGGCCCAGCACGCCCAATGGACACGCCTTCTGGCGAAATACGTCCACACATCAGACGATGGCGTTCACCGGGTCGACTATGGTGCCCTGAAAGCCAATGGCGCCGATCGCGCCGCGCTCGATGCCTATATTGCCAGGTTCGCCGACATGGATCTCTCCGGCACGAATGACGCCGCATTCGCCGCGTGGGCCAATCTCTACAATGCCGTGACGGTTCGCTACATTGTGGAAAAATACCCGATTGGCTCGATCAAGGATGGCTACTTCTTCGGCGGCCCGTGGAAAAAGATCATGGTTGCGGTCGGCGGCCGGAACGTCTCGCTCGACGATATCGAACACAAGATCCTGCGGCCGAAATTCCGTGATCCGCGCGTGCATTATGCCATCAATTGCGCCGCGTTCAGCTGCCCGAACCTGATGGCCAAGGCCTGGGAGCCTGCGACGCTGGATGCCGATCTCGACGCCGCCGCCCGCGCCTATGTCAACAATTCACGCGGCGTGAGCGTGACCGACAGGGGCCTTGTACTCTCATCCATCTATGACTGGTTTGCCGCCGATTTCGGCGGTTCGAAACAAGCCGTCATCGACCATTTTCTGAAATACGCCGATACTGGCCTCGCCAAGCAGATCCGGGCCAATCCGAAGATCCGCTCCTATGACTATGACTGGTCCCTCAATGACACCGAATGACGCCCCGGCGCCCAAGCCGACCCCGCTCGCGATCCGCCTCTGGCCGCTCTACGTCATCGCCGGCGGAATTTTCGCCGCATGGGCCTTTGGCCTGTTCGACTATCTCTCGCTCGAGACACTCCGGACCCAGCAGGACGCCTTGCGCGGTTTCGTCAGCGAACACCTCGTCCTGGCCGTCGCCGCCTATATCCTCATCTATGCCGCCGCGACCCTGTTCATGGTGCCCGGCGCGCTCTGGATCACGATTGCCGGCGGCTTCCTGTTCGGCCTGATCGGCGGCACGCCTGCCACGATCATCGGTGCGACCCTCGGCGCCAGCCTCCTTTTCTTCGCCGCACGGACATCACTGGGTACAGCGCTGCATGAGCGGGCCGGGCCCTTTGTCAAGAAAATGGAACGCAGCTTCCAGGAGGATGCTTTCTCCTACATGTTCGCTCTCCGGTTCCTGCCGATCGTCCCGTTCCCGGTCGCCAATATTGCGCCGGCCATCCTTGGAGCGAAGTATCGCGACTATGCGATCACCACGGCGCTCGGAATTATTCCCGGCGTGCTCGCCTATACTTGGATCGGCGCGGGCCTCGGCGCGACCTTTGCCGCAGGCGAGGATCCGAATATCGCCAGTATCGCGAAAAACATGGTGCCGGCCTTCGCCGCACTCGGCGTGGTGTCGCTTCTCCCCGTCGCGTACAAGAAACTCTTCTCGAAAAAAGCTGCCAAGCTGGAAGGTGCGAGCTGATGCCCGATAGGAAACTCCCCATCACGGACTACAAGGCAGACCTCGTCGTCATCGGCGCGGGTTCCGGCGGCCTGTCCGCCGCAGCAGGCGCGGCCATGTTCGGCCTGAAGGTCGTGCTCTACGAAAAGCACGAAATGGGCGGCGATTGCCTCAATTATGGCTGCGTGCCGTCAAAGGCCCTGCTCAGTGCCGCGAAGGCTGCGCAATCGGCCCGCGATGCCGGCAAGTTTGGCGTGAACGTCGCAGCTCCGACGACTGACTGGACCGGCGTCAAGGCGCATGTCCGCCACGCGATTGATACGATCGCGCCGGTCGACAGCCAGGAACGGTTCGAGGGCCTCGGCGTCACGGTCATCCGCGAAGCGGCCAGCTTCGCCGATCCAGATACGATCATCTCCGCCACGACCCGCACACGGGCCCGGCGCATTGTCGTCGCCACCGGCTCGACGGCCTTCATCCCGCCCATCGAAGGTTTGGCGGACGCCCCCTACCTCACCAATGAAACCCTTTTCTCGATGCCCGACTTTCCCGAGCATCTGGTCATCCTTGGCGGCGGCCCCATCGGCATGGAAATGGCGCAGGCCTTTACCCGGCTCGGCGCGAAAACCACCGTCATCGAAATGGGCCGCGCCCTCGGCAAGTCCGATCCGGCCCATGCCGCCGTGGCGATTGGCGCCCTGCGTGACGAGGGCGTGACCCTTCTCGAAGGCCACAAGGCCGTGCGCGTCTCGTCCGACGGCGGACGCATCAAGGTTCACGCCGAACACAAAGGCGACACCAAGGTGATCGAAGGCAGCCACCTGCTCGTCGCCGTTGGCCGTCGCGCCATGCTGGACGGGCTGGACCTCGAAGCCGGCAAGGTCGAATTCGACCGCAAGGGCGTTGTCGTCGGCAACAATCTGCGCTCGCGCAGCAATTCGCGCGTCTGGGCCCTCGGCGATGCCGCTGGCCGTGAACAATTCACCCATGTCGCCGGTTGGCATGCCTCGGTCTTTGCCCGCCGCGCCTTCTTCAAGCAGGGCACCGAGGCCGACAGCCTGCCGATTCCGGCCGTGACCTACACGTCGCCGGAAGTGGCCCAGGTCGGCCTGACCGAAGCCGAGGCGCGCGAAAAACATGGCGACGATGTCGCAACCTCCTGCTTCCCGTTCCACGAGAACGACCGCGCGATTGCCGAGGGCAAGACCCTCGGCGAAGCCAAGCTTGTCATCCGCAAGGGCGCGATCCTCGGAGCCTCCATTGTGGGCGAAGGGGCCGGTGACATCCTGCAGCTCGTCAGCGTTGCCATGTCGAACGGGCTCAAGGTGAAAGACCTGACCAATTTTATCTCGCCCTATCCGACGCGGGCGGAAATCGTGAAGCGCGCGGCCTCGGCCCACTTCACCGAAGCCCTCACCGGCAAGTCAGCCCGGCGTCTTGTCGGCTTGCTCCAGCGCATCCCGTAAGCTAGTTCAGCTCGGGTGAGCGACGAGACCCAGACCGCCCTTGCACGCGACCTGCCCGCACCCGCGCTCTCGCGCTGGTTCGAGAGCCTGTCCTTTCGCCTGTTCGCGCTGACCATCGTCTCGATCCTGCTGGTTGAAGGCCTGATCTTCGTGCCCAGCGCATCGGGCTTTCGCAATGCCTGGCTCCAGGAACGCGTTCAGGCGGCCCGGACAGCAGCCCTGGCGCTGGATGCAGCACCCTCGCGCAGCGTGTCCGACGATCTCTCCGACGAACTCCTGATGAGCGCCGAAGTGCTCGCCGTGACGGAAATCGAGGACGACATGCGCGTCCAGCTCCTGCCGGCACAGCAGGCGATCAACGGCCAGATGCACGAGCTCGACCTGCGCGGATCGACCATGGTCAGCCGCTCGTTTGCCGCAATGGGCGCATTCTTTGCGCCTGACGACCGCATCCTAGTGATCCGCGCCGACGGGTCGGCGCCGGGCCGTGTCATGGAAATCGTCGTGCCGCAGGCGCCCCTCAAGACCGCCATGCTCGCCTATGCCCGCCGGATAGCAGCACTCTCGCTGCTGATCGCCTTTGTCGCCGCCACCATCATCTATGTTATGCTGCACTTCCTCGTCGTGCGGCCAATGCGGCGCGTCACGCTGAGCGCGGAACAATTCCGCGACGATCCGGGCGCCTGGACACGGCGCCTGCCGCCGACAAGCCGGCGTGACGAGATCGGCCGAGCCCAGAACGCCCTCGCCGACATGGAAGAGACCGTCGCAACGAGTTTCCGCAACCGCGCCCACCTTGCCGAACTCGGTACGGCCGTTGCCAAGATCAACCATGACTTGCGCAATTCGCTCGCCTCGGCCCAGCTCGTCTCCGATGTCCTTGCACGCTCGGAAGACCCACGCGTCCAGAAGGCCGCGCCGCGCCTCGAGCGCGCGCTGGAGCGGGCGATCAGCCTCGCCACGCAAACACTCGACTATGGCAAAGCGACGCCGCAGGTCGCCCGACTGGAGCCGGTCTCGCTCCAAGCCGTGCTCGACGAATCCGCCGCCGAGGCGCTGGCGACACATCCAGGAGTTGGCTGGGACAACAAGGTTCCATCCCACCTGAAAGTGAACGCCGACCCGGATCACCTTCACCGGATCGCGAGCAATCTCATACGCAACGCCGCCGAGGCCATGGCACCGCAGGCCGAAGGCGGCTCACGGATTATCGCAACCCTGACGCCTCGGGGCCTCGACCTGGCCGATACGGGCCCCGGACTGCCGGGCTCGGCCCGGCAGAACCTGTTCAAACCCTTTGCCGGAAGTTCGCGCAATAGCGGCACCGGCCTCGGCCTCGTGATTGCCCGCGAACTCGCGCAGGGCATGGGCGGCGACTTGGTGCTCGCCAGCACCGGTCCAGAGGGCACGGTATTCCGGCTCAGCCTGCCGGGACTGGGCGCGTGAGCGTCTACGCACCGCCGCAAGGCAAGGTCAGCTACACCCATATCGATCCCGACCTGATCGTCATCGACAAGCCGGCCGAACTGCTGTCCGTGCCCGGACGGGGACCGGAAAAGGCCGACTGCGCAATTTCGCGCGTGCAGGCCGACCATCCCGAGGCACTGACGGTTCATCGGCTCGACATGTCGACAAGTGGCCTGCTGGTCTTTGCGCGTTCGAAAGAGGCCCAGCGTCGTTTGGCGATCCAGTTCGAGAAAGGCGTGATCGCCAAATCCTACATCGCGGATGTCTGGGGTGCGCCCGTTCCGGTTGCCGGCCTGATCGACCTGCCGCTCGGCCAGGACTGGCCCAACCGTCCGCGCCAGAAAGTCGACCATGACGCGGGAAAGCCAAGCCAGACGGAATACGACGCCATTGGCACGCACGACCATGGCGTCCGGCTCGCGCTGACCCCGCTGACCGGTCGCACCCACCAGCTGCGCCTGCATCTCGCGGCTATCGGCCACCCGATCCTGGGCGACGACATCTATGCCCACGCCCACGCACTGACAGCCAAGACCCGCCTGCAATTACACGCCACACGGCTCGAACTGATCCACCCCACCAGCAATGAACGCCTCCGGTTTGAAAGCTCATGTCCGTTCTGACCCGCCATTGGTCTTGACCTGGCGAGCGTCGCAATATCTCGTTTCTCGATAATACGGAGTGTCACTATGCACGCAGAAATCGTCCGTCTGTCACTTCATCATGTCGACATCAAGATCGTATCGGGTGATCGCATGCACGTGCTGCAATGGCGCCGGAACCTGCTCTGGGACGAAGTCCTGCTGGACGGCTCACGCCAGGCTGCCATCCACGGCCTCTGGGGCCGCGAGAACGTTTAGGGACTGGTATTCGGTCGCAACCTAGACGGTTCCGGCGGCGAGCAGGTCATGTTGCTGATCGATTCCGGAGTCGGATATTCCAGCTGGACGACGAATGACCAGCGCCTGAAAGGCGTCCGCCTCGAGGGCAAGGACGGTCCGCTCGTTTCCTATGGGACGCTTGACCCCAAATCGCTCGAAAAGCCCGCAACATTCTCCGCCTGGATGAAGAAGACGATGGGCATTGAATGGGGCATGGGGTCAGACCGCCCCAACTAAAGCACATCCGCGACAAAAGGAATCGTGAGGGATTCCCTTTTGCTTCGAACTCTGATTCTCCTATTCGGCAGGAGGATTTGTCGATGGCAGTTTCGTATTCGCTTGATTTTCGCCGGGCTGTTGCGGCCCATGTTGGC
>NZ_JBDNGN010000133.1:0-13196 GCF_041689225.1 Hyphomonas sp.
CCCCTTATCCAGCCCATACCGTACCTGCGCTATACTGCGCCGCATGAGCCATCCGCCCGATATTATCCATCACGGCTTCGAACAGGCGCGTTATGCCCTGTCGGCGGTGATCAACATGACCGATGCCCACCTGCGGCCGCTCACCCTGCCAGCGGTTCGCCCGCGGACCGGCTTCACCCCTGCCACCCCCACGCCGCTCCCCGAGGGCACCGAACTCGTCACCTTCCCGGCCCGGTGCCCGCCGCCCCCTTCCTCGCCCGCGTCAGCGCCCTCTACAAGGTGATCGAGGCGCCGGACCTCTATGCCAAACGCCTCGCGCGCAGCCTTGCCCGCCAGCGTAAACGCGGAGACCCCAGGCCCGTCGCCCTACCTATGGCATCGGCCTATCGCCTGCGCCCCGAACTTGGGCATGATCGCCGCGGCCCTGCCGGGCCTGCTCTCCACTGCGCTGGAAAAGTGGGATAATTCAAGCTGAATCCCCACCTCAATCAGACAGGTTTACCGGGCACCGGGAGGTGTTTCCGGGCAAGGGCGCTTGCCCCAGCGATATGCCTTGCCAGCCTTTCACCCGCCCCCTACCCCTTTCGGCATGGCAAAAGACATTTCCACCGGCTACGAGCCGCTCAGTTCCATCGATGCAGTCACCGCAGGACTCGCCACCGTTGGTTATATTTCCACGCGCGAGATTTCGACGGCGGTGTTCCTGGCCCATGGCCTGCGCAAGCCGATCCTGATCGAAGGCCCGGCCGGCGTCGGCAAGACCGATCTGGCCCAGTCGCTCGCCAAATGGCTCAGCCTCCCGGTCCTGCGCCTGCAATGCTATGAAGGCCTCGACGAGGGCAAGGCGCTGTATGAATGGAAATACGGCAAGCAGCTGCTCTACACACAGATTCTCAAGGAGAAACTGAACGAGCTGATCGGCTCGGCGGACAATCTCTCCACCTCGCTCGGCAAGCTCGCCTCCTTCGAAGACCTCTTCTTCTCCGAGCAATTCCTCGAATCGCGTCCCCTGCTGACCGCGATGCAGCAACCGGCCGGCTCGGTCCTGCTGATTGACGAGATCGACAAGTCGGACGAGGAGTTCGAGGCTTTCCTCCTTGAAGTCCTGTCGGAATACCAGGTCACCGTGCCCGAGATCGGCACGATCCGCGCCAATGTCCCGCCGCTGGTGATCTTGACCTCGAACAATGTCCGCGAGCTCGGCGACGCCCTCAAGCGCCGCTGCCTGCACCTCCATATCGGTTTCCCCGATGCGGCCCGCGAACGCATGATCGTCCAGGCCCGCGTGCCGGGTGTATCCGAAATCCTGCTGAAACAGCTGGTCAGCTTTGTTCAGGGCGTGCGCGAAGCCGACGTCAAGAAACGCCCGTCCATCTCGGAAACCGTCGACTGGGCCCGGACGCTTCTGCTGATGCACACAACGGCGCTCGACGAAGAATTCGTGCGCACCACGCTCAATGTCCTGCTCAAACACGAGAGCGACATTGCCGCCGTTTCCAAGGAAGTCCCCCGACTCGTTCGCGAGGCCACGGGACCGGACAAGGCCGGACGCACCGCCTCCGGCTATCCTGAACTCGGGTAGCGGAGAATGGAGCGCACGCTCACCAATTTCATCCGGGCGCTGCGCTCTTCCGAAGTGCGTGTCTCCACCGGCGAAGCCCTCGACGCGACCCGCGCTGTCGCCCTGATCGGCTATGGCGACCGGTCCCTGCTGAAGGATTCCCTCGGCTGTGTCCTGGCCAAGTCGGATCAGGAGAAACAGGTCCACGATCGCCTGTTTGACCTCTACTTTGCCCATTCGGAATCGCAGGCAGACAACGCGGCGAGTGCAACAGGGAATGAGGCAGAAGACGGTGCCTTCCAGCCGCCTCCGGAGGACCTTGTTGAACTGCTCCAGTCAGGTGACGAGTCCGCTATCTCGACCGCCATGGAGCGCGCCGCCGAAGCCGCCGGGATCGACGATATCCGTTTCTCCACCCAGGTCGCCTATTATGCCCAGCAGATCATCAAGCAGATGGGCGGCGAAGGCCTGCAGCAACGCCTGCTCGAAGCCCTTCAGGGCCGCGAGCCCAGCGACGAGGCCGAGGCGCAGGACCTCATCGACATCCGCCGTGACCTGACCATGCGGGCCCGCGAACGGGCCGAGCGCGCCTTCGACGTCTTCGGCGCCGGTGAAACCCAGAAATTCCGCGACGACTTCGCCGCCGAGAAGCGCCTCAATGCGCTCGACCGGTATGACATGGAGCGCATGAAGGGCCTGATCGCCAAGATCGCCAAACGCCTCGCCGTCAAGCACTCCCGCCGCCGCAAGAAGCGCAATCGCGGCCAGCTCGACGTGCGCCGCACGATGCGCGCCAATGCCGGCCTCGACGGCGTGCCGTTCAATGTCATCTGGCGCCAGAAGAAGAAGGACCGCCCCAAGATCGTGGCGATCTGTGATGTCTCCGGCTCGGTCGCCCAATATGTCCGCTTTCTCCTGCTCCTGCTCTATTCGCTCGCAGACGCGGTGCCGGACATTCACGCCTTCGCCTTCTCCCACCGCCTGAAGCCTGTCGACGACATCCTTGCCGACAATGAGTTCGAAGCGGCGATGGCCAAGATCATCCGCGAACTCGGCATGGGCTCCACCGATTACGGCCAGGCTTGGTCGGACCTCAAGGTCGGGCATGAAAGCATCATCGACCGGCGCACCACGGTGATCGTCCTCGGCGATGGCCGGTCAAACTATGGCGACCCGCGCGCCGACCTGTTCCGCGACTTTGCTCAGCGGGCGAAAAGCATGATCTGGCTCAACCCTGAAGGCCGCTCGCAATGGGGCACCGGCGACAGCGCCATTCCGCGCTACCTGCCCTTCTGCACACAGATGAGCCACGTCGCGACACTGAAGGATCTGGAGCGCGCCGTCGATGAAGTGCTCAGCGCCTATGGGTGAGCTACGCCCAGAACGTTGATCTGCACGAACGTGGCCATGTTGATGGCAACAGTCATCCAGAACAGGTAGCGGAACGTGCCCTTGCGCGTCTTGTGGCGGAAAATTTCCTGCGCCGCGATCGCGCCGGGCCAGCCGCCGACCAGGCCGAGCAGCAGCAGGACCGTTTCCGATATCCGCCAGTTCTTCTGGATCGCCGCATTCTTGTCGATCCAGTAGCCAATGAGGCAGCCGAAGCTCGCGACGCCATAAATGATGTACCAGTTCGTCGAAACGGGAATGATGCTGGCGACGGACGCGACAATCCCGATAAATGCCGCGATCACCAGGAACGGTGGCAGATGACGCAAATACGATAAGACAGGCCGCTTCTCCACCGCGACGGGTTCGATGATCGGCACGGCATTTTGAGCCCGCTCGCGACCGGTCGGATCAAGGACGGCATCGAAAGCATAGGCTTGGCCGATATCGAGCCGTTTATCGGCCTTCGGCAGGTTCTTGATATGCAGGAACACGTTCGGCCCGCCATCATCTGGTGCGAGGAAACCGAATCCTCGGTCCGCGTACCATTCAACAAGCCGGCCTTCACGTCGCATCGTCAGTTCCGTTTCCTTGTTCCACAGCAGCGGCAAGGGCGGCGCTGAGGAAGCGATCAATGTCACCGTCGAGTACACCCTGAGTGTCTGAGGTTTCAACCTCCGTGCGCAGGTCCTTCACCATCTGATAGGGTTGCAGCACATACGAACGGATTTGGTGACCAAAGCCGATGGCGCTCTTGGAGGCGTTCGCATCGGACGCCGCATCCCGGCGTTTCTGCAATTCCTGTTCATAGAGTTTCGAGCGCAGCATGCGCCAGGCTTGGTCGCGGTTCTGGTGCTGCGATCGGGAGACCTGGCAGGCCACGACGATACCGCTCGGCCCGTGCGTCAATCGCACGGCGCTGTCGGTCTTGTTGATGTGCTGGCCGCCAGCGCCAGAGGCGCGATAAGTATCGGTGCGCACATCGGATGGATTGATCTCGATCTCGATCGTATCGTCGATCACGGGCGAGACACTGACCGAGGCAAAGCTCGTATGCCGCCGCGCCGAACTGTCGAACGGCGAGATGCGCACAAGCCGGTGTACGCCCTGCTCCGATTTCAGCCAGCCATAGGCATTCTCGCCCTTGATCTGGATCGTGGCCGACTTGATGCCCGCCTCTTCGCCCTCGCGTTCGTCGAGTTGCTCGACCTGCATGCCGTGCGCATCTGCCCACCGCATGTACATGCGCCTGAGGATGTTGGCCCAGTCCTGGCTCTCAGTGCCGCCTTCGCCTGCATTGATCTGGACGAACGTATCGTTGGCATCCACTTCACCGGACAGCAGCGCGGCAAGCTCGGCCTTTTCGGCGCGTTCGGCCGCTTTCGACAAGGTGCGTTCAATATCTGCGATCATCGACGCATCGCCGTCGGCGAGTTCCAGCAATTCCTCCGCGTCCTCTGCTTCCTTGCTCAGCGCCTCGACCATCGCGATGCCATCGGCAAGGCGCTGGCGTTCGCGCATCATGGCTTGTGCGCCCTGCGGATCGTCCCAGAAGTCCGGACGCTCGGAAAGGCTGGTCAGCTCATCAAGGCGTTTTGTGGCAGTATCCCAGTCAAAGACGCCTCCGTAGCAGGTCGGACGACTGGCGAATCTGGTCGATAAGGGATTTTATTTCAGCGGACATGTGAACAAGCCTTGTTGGGCGCAATTGCGAAAATGGAACAGCAGGGGCCGGGATAGCCGAGCAACTCCCTGCGGTCAAAAGCCTGGTCAGAAAATACCGTCGAGATTGTCGTCGGCAGACTTTTCAGGCGCCTGGCGCGGTTGGCCATCCTCTGGGACCGGCTGTTCGCCGGTGCGCGGATCGAAGGTTCCGAACGTGCCCGAACCCGAGCCCGAATTTCCACACGCACCCGAAATCGACAGGCAGTCATCCGTGCCGTTGAAGGCCGCCATGCCGGGCTCAGTACCCGGGCGGAAGGCTTCGTCGATGATGACGGACGTGCCGGGGCCCGGCAGCTCACCCGTGCGGGCATCGATCTTCACCAGACGCACGCCGGGAGGGGTCCGGAACGGGATAGCAGGCGTGAATTCGAGGGCCTTTTCCATGAAATCAGTGAAGATTGGCGCAGCCACGGAGCCGCCGGCCTCGCCTTCACCCAGCGAGCGGTTATCGTCAAACCCGACGCGCACGCCGACCACGATGTCTGGCGAAAATCCCATGAAAACGGCGTCGCGATAATCATCGGTCGTACCGGTCTTGCCGGCAAGCGGCTTGCCGACGCGAAGGGCCCGGCGGCCTGTCCCGCGCTCGACCACGCCTTCCAGCATATGGGTGATCTGGTAGGCGATGATCGGGTCGAGCACCTGATCACGATTGTCGGGCAATTCGGGTGGGCCCTGACCGTTCCATTCCTCTGCCATGCAACCTGTGCAGGCGCGTTCGTCGTGACGGAACAGGGTACGCCCGTGACGATCCTGCACGCGGTCGAGCAGAGTCGGGGTCACCAGCCTACCGCCATTGACGAAAGCGGCATAGCCGCGCGCCAGGTTGATCAGGTAGACATCGCCCGCACCGAGGGACATGGCCGAGTATGGCGGCAGCTTGTCATAGACACCGAGACGCTCGGACAGTTCGGAGACGGCTTCCATGCCGATATCCTGAGCGACGCGCGCCGTGACCTGGTTGAGGGATTTCTCCAGCGCGATGCGCAAGGTGACCATGCCGTAGGAGCGCCCCTCGGTATAGTTGGCCGGACGCCAATAGTCGCCGGTCGAAACATCGAACGACACGAACGGCGCGTCCAGCATGCGGCTCGCCGGCGTATAACCCTTTTCAAGCGCCGCCGCATAGACGAACGGCTTGAAGCTAGAGCCTGGCTGGCGTCTCGACTGCGTGACGCGGTTATAATTGCTCTTGAAGAAGGAATAGCCGCCCTGCATCGCCAGTATCCGGCCCGTGTGCGGGTCGATCGCGATAAGTGAGCCGTCAACTGCTGGAACCTGCCGCAGCGTGGCGTTGCCGACAGGCAGGAACATGGATTGCGCGACAGGTCTGGCAATCGGGTTGCCCTCTTCATCGAGCTCGGGTGTTTCAGGGTCGGGCGCGCCTGTCTCCCTGGCATTCAGGACCTGGCGCTTCAGTTCAGCTAGAACGACATAGCCGACCTGCAGCCCTGGCTTGCCAACCTCCGGGTCGAACGTCTTGGCCCATTCTAGTTCTTCGGCAGGCAGCTTTATCTTGGCCCCGTCGGTCAACAGGAGCTCTGCGCCCTTGGAACTGATAGAGGTAATGAGGCCGGCTTCCCATGTGCCATAGCCACCGGGCAGTTCGACGGCGTTCAGCGCTTCGAGCATGCCATCGCCAATCGGCAGGGTTGCGACCGGGCCGCGATAGCCGTGGCGCCGGTCATACGCGACTAGGCCATCCTGCAGCGCCTGCTGGGCGGCCAGCTGCATGCGCGTATCAATCGTCGAACGGATCGACAAGCCGCCCTGCTCCAGCATTTCCTCACCATAGGTCTTGATCAGGTCGCGGCGCAGTTCCTGCACGAAATAGGTGGCGGCCGCGTATTCCGGGCCGCGCAGGCGTTTCGTCGTGGTCAGCGGCAAGGCGATCGCCTCATCGGCCTGTTCACGCATGATATACCCGTCCTCGACCATACGATTGAGAACGTAGTTGCGGCGAAAGAGAAGCTTTTCGGGATTGGTGTAAGGGTTTACCGCAGAGGGCGCCTTGGCGAGTGAAGCCAGCACAGCGGCTTCTGAGATGTTCAACTCAGGCAGGGACTTGTTGAAATAGTTGAGTGCCGCCGAACCGACGCCATAGGAGCGTCCGCCGAGATATATCTCGTTGAGATAGAGCTCCAGGATCTCGCCCTTCGTGAATTCTTTCTCCATGCGCTGTGCGACGATCGCTTCCTTGGCCTTGCGCTTGAGGTTCTGGTCGCGGGTCAGCAGCATGTTCTTGGCAACCTGCTGCGTGATCGTCGAACCGCCCTGCAGCCCGCCCGATCCTGTCACCTTGTTCTTGGCCGAGTTCACGGCACCGCGGGTGATGCCGACATAGTCGAGGCCGTCATGCGTGAAGAAGTTCTTGTCTTCCGCCGCCACGAAAGCGTCGATGACGTGTTTGGGGATCGACTCGTAGGGCACGAAAACGCGGTGCTCGTCGGCAAACTCGGCAATCAGCATCCCGTCGCCAGCATGAACTCGCGACGTGATAGGCGGTTCATACTGTTTGAGCTTGGAAATACTCGGCACATCCCGGCCCAGCGCGGCAAAATAAAGCCAGATCGCAATGAATCCAATAACTGCCAGAACGAAACCGGCAATGACGCTCCACTTCGCCACTGGCCAAACCCAGGTCGGAATGCGGGGTTTCTCGTAGGCATCAGCCATGTGCTCGTCCTGTTACAAGGGCCAGCGATCCCTGGCATCAAGCGCCGGAATCGCATCCGTTTCGGGCGATACTAAGGCGCGTTGGCGGCGCGTTAAAGAGCCCAGTGTCAGATGTCCTGCCGATCGACTTCGCCGTCGGTCAGCGAAACATCAGGCAGCGCTCGCTTTTCGGGCGCCGGTGCAGTCAGGCCTGAGGCGAGTTTCTCTTCCAGCTTGCGACGTTCCACAGCCGGTGGGCGATTGTCGAGGGCATATTGCCAAGCCTCACGAGCATCATCCTTGAGATCGAGGTACCAATAAATATCGCCGAGATGGTTTTCGATCTCCCAGTGGCGATGCGGCTGCAATTCCTTGCGCGACGATTCCACCAGTCGGCGCGCCGCCTTCAGGTCGCCCATCTTGAACAAGGCCCAGCCGAACGAGTCGGAAATATAGGGATCGTGCTGCGCCAGCGCCTTGGCGCGGGCGAGGATTCGGTATCCCTCATCATACTTGTCCGTATGGATGATGAGGAAATAGCCCAGCGAATTCAGCGTGTAGGGATCATTCGGTCGGGCCAGCCGCTCCGTGCGCAGCAGGATGATCGCCTCATTGACCTTGCCCGCCTTGCCCCACGCGTCAGCCAGCGCGAGACGCCGGTCATGCGTGTCGTCGAGTTCGCGGGCCTGTTCAGCGCTTGCGGCGGCTTTCGCAAAATTGCCGAACTGGCTATAGATTTCGGCAGCAAGCCCATGCGCAGCGGCCCGCTCCGCAGGCCCTTCGGCCGACGCAAGCAGATCGTCGAGCAAGTCTCCCGCGGCGGCTTCGTCATCAAGCAAGGTGCGCAACTGGAGGGCGCCATAAAGCGTTTGTAGCCGGTTTTCGTCATCTGACAGCGCGATTGCCCGGTCGATGGCAGCGCGGGCTGCATCCTCCTGTCCTGCCATGAGAAGGGCCTGACCGGCTGCTATTTCTAGCGGCGCCGTCGACTTCGGACCCAAAAGGGCGACGTGCGCGGCGGATTCGTAAAGCGCGTTTTCGTAGAAATCATCCACGATGGATGTGCGCAGGCCCTCATCTTCGGGATAGACAAGCAATGCCACCTGATCGAGCGCCGAGCGCTGGTCGTCAAACCCGTCCGGGCGCCCGCCCATCATGATCTTGCGGATGATCCGCTGCTCCTGCATGGCGCGCGACACATCGGCCAGCGACTGCGCAAAAGCTGCCCGCACGGTCAGCGGCTCATTCCTGAGGTTCTTGCCCGTCTCGAGACTGTCGAGCGCGGCGGCATAGCTGATGGCCTCTTCAGGTTCGGCATCGGCGAGGCGCTTGTAGACGGCCTTCGCTTCATCAATACGTCCCAGCCGCTGTAGCAGAAGGGCATGCCGCGAGATCACGGTTTTCACGTGTGAGTAAAGCAGCCCCTTGGGATCAAACTGGTGTTCGGGGGCCTCGATCTTCGACGGCGTCAGGGACTCGTAAACCGCCAGCGCCTGATCGGGCCGGCCAACAGCCTCCAGCATGGCAGCCAGCGACAGGTCGCCCGTCAGTCCGGGCATGCCGGAAGACGTGCCCCTATGCCTTTCGATGGCCGCATCGGTCTGGCCCTCCATTGCGAGGAACCAGGCATCAAGATAACCATATAGCCGCGACCGGCTTGTTGTCTCGTCCGCGTCATCCTGGATATCCAGGATGACGCGCGCACCTGACGTGTCGCCGGCCGCCGCGCGGTCGATCGCAAGGAATGCGTTGAACAGCGGGTTGGAGTCCCGGTCTTCCGGGTTCAGCCCCTGCGTCATCAGCAGGAACGCCGCCATGTCGCCGGCCTTCACCGCGTCGATCGGCGCCGGATAGGCCGAAATGCCGACGGGCTTTCCATTCGCGCCGATCACGGCCGTCGACCGGGCTGCCGCCGACAGACCGGCGTCATCGTATGCCGAAGCAGACGCATCGACGATCTGGGCGGGTGCAGTTGAGGCACAGCCTGCAAGCGAAAGGGCGATTGAAAGGGCAGAGGCGGCTAAGACAGGCTTGAAGCGCATGAGCGTCAGGTTTCTCCGTTTCGCATGTGCGAAGAATGAAGCAGTCCCGTGAGGCGAGAACAAGGCCCCAAATGGTAAAAGCGCGGACAGGTTGCCCTGTCCGCGCTCTTGTCACACTTATGTGTTGGCGAACCTACATGTTCGTATAGGCCGGGCCACCGCCGCCTTCGGGCACGGTCCAGTTGATGTTCTGGTTCGGATCCTTGATATCGCACGTCTTGCAGTGGATGCAGTTCTGCGCGTTGATCTGGAACTTGAGCTCGCCGCCCTCTTCGATCCACTCATAGACACCTGCCGGGCAGTAACGTGCCGAGAGGCCGGCATAGACGTCATGCTCGGACGATTTCTGCAGGGCCATGTCCTTGACGATGAGGTGAACCGGTTGGTCCTCGCCGTGGAAGGTGTTGGTGAAGGACACATTGGTCAGCTTGTCGAAGCTGAGCACGCCATCCGGCTTCGGATAGGTGATCGGCGTGTAGTCCTTGGCCGGCTTCAGAGAGGCCGCATCCGTCTTGCCGTGCTTAAGCGTGGGCAGGAAACCAAAGCCGAGTAGCGAACGCATCCACATGTCGGGCACGCCGATCATGGCGCCGATTATCGTGCCGAAGCGCGACATCAACGGCTTCATGTTGCGTACGGTCGACAGGTCCTTCTGCACCCAGCTGGCATGCATCGCATCGTCATACTCAGTCATCTCGTCGCCGGACCGGCCGGCCTTGATCGCTTCGAACGCCGCTTCAGCGCCGAGCATGCCGGTCTTCATGGCATTGTGCGTGCCCTTGATGCGCGGCAGGTTCACGAACCCGGCACAGCAGCCGATCAGCGCGCCGCCCGGGAAGCTGAGCTTCGGAATGGACTGCAGGCCGCCCGACGTGATCGCCCGGGCACCATAGGCCACGCGCTTGCCGCCTTCGAGATAGCGCTTGATGTCCGGGTGGTGCTTGTAGCGCTGGAATTCCTCGTAAGGTGCGAGGTAGGGATTCTTGTAGTTCAGGTGGACGACGTAGCCGACCGACACGAAGGGCTCGCCATTGTCGCGGAAGTGATACAGGAAGCCGCCGCCATTGCCGTCCTTGTCCTGGACCGGCCAGCCGAACGAGTGCTGCACCAGCCCGTCGACGAAAATCTCTTCCGGCACGGACCAGACTTCCTTCAGGCCGATGCCGAATTTCTGCGGATCGCAATTGGCCTGCAGGTCGTACTTGTCCATGATCTGCTTGGTCAGCGAGCCGCGCGCGCCTTCCGCGAACAGGACATATTTGCCAAGCAGTTCCATGCCGGGCTCGTAGTCGGGCTTTTTCTGGCCGTCCGCACCGATGCCCATGACGCCGGCAACAACGCCGCGCACTTCGCCGTTTTCGCCGTAGACCACGTCAGAGGCGGCAAAGCCCGGATAGATTTCCACGCCCAGCGCTTCCGCCTCGCGGCCAAGCCAGCGGCAGACATTCGCCAGCGATCCGGCATAGCAGCCATGATTGCTCATCAGCGGCGGGAAGGGCAGCCAGCCGAGTTCGGCCGAGCCGCTCTCGCCGAGCAGCTTGTAGCGGTCGATCTTGACTTCGGTCTTCAGCGGGCAGTCGCTATTGTTGCGCCAGTCGGGCAGGAGTTCGTCCAGCGCCTTAGGGTCGAGCACGATGCCCGACAGGATGTGCGCGCCGATTTCTCCGCCCTTTTCCAGTACGACGACCGACAGGTCTTCGCCAGCTTCATTGGCAACCTGTTTAAACCGGATCGCCGCCGACAGGCCGGCCGGGCCACCGCCGACGATGACCACATCATATTCCATCGACTCGCGCTGCGGGGCGTCATCGGCCATTGGTAACTCCTGATTTTGGCGTGTAGGATAACGCCGTACATTTCAAACACTAAACAACTACAGCCTGTTTCAGGAAGGTCCAGAGCGTCGCAATGCCAAACCCCGCGTCAATTGAGGCCCTTCAGGCCCTGACCGACTGGTGGCAGGACATGGGCGTCGAAGTGGATTCCGCCCGGATCGAGGCGCTGATGCGGGAAATGAAGGCCTCGTCGCCCGTCCTGAAAGAGATTGGCGACGCTGTAAAAGCCGCACCCAAAACCACGTCGCGCCGTGGCCGTGGGCCCACAGACTGGGTCGCTGAAGCCACCCGGGCCGCCGCCGCGTGCGATTCGCTCGAAACGCTCAAAGTCGCCATCGAGGCGTTCGAGGGCTGCCCGCTGAAAGCCGCAGGCGAACACACAGTTGTTTATGACGGCGTCCCGGGCGCCGACCTGATGGTCATTGGTGAGGGCCCCGGCGCCGAAGAGGACCGTCAAGGCCTGCCCTTTGTCGGCAAGGCGGGGCAATTGCTCGACCGGATGCTGGCAGCCATCGGACGCTCACGCGCCGAGAACACCTTCATCACCAACGTGAATTACTGGCGCCCGCCCGGTAACCGGAGCCCGGACGTCGAAGAGCTGGACGTCTGCCGCCCCTTCGTCGACCGGATGGTCGAACTGGGAAAACCGAAACTGATCATCGCGGCGGGCGGCGTGCCGGCCAAGGCTCTCCTGGACGGCTCCGACGGCATCATGAAGATACGCGGGACAGAGCACGTCTTCACCACGCCCGGCGGTGCCACTGTGCCGCTGATCCCGATCCTGCACCCGGCCTACCTGCTCCGCCGCCCCCAGGACAAGAGCCGCGCGTGGCGCGATCTCCTGCTGGTGGAGCAGCGACTCAGCGAACTCGCCTGACTTATTCCTCCAGTTCGGCCTCGACCTTCTTGTCGACGAGGCTGCGTTCGTTCTTCTTGCGCGTGTCGAACGTGGCGGCGATCTCGCCCGACGAATCCGCCCCCAGAACCTTGCGCGCCGTTTCGAAGATTTCGTTTTCTTCTTCGTCGATATGGTGCTCGTAGCGTTCGCGCATCGTCTTAAACCGCGCCAGCCAGCCCGGCGAACTGAAGTCCATGCCTTCGATGTCCTGGATCATCTCGTCGAGTTCGTGGTGCTCGGAGACCGAGTGCCGCGCCTTGGGCTGGCCCTTCGACGCCTCCATGAGCGGCGCATAAAACGCCTCTTCTTCCGCAGCCGCATGCGCGCCGACATCATAGTAGAAACTGATCCACAGTTTACGCCGGTCGCTGCTGTCGCCGGACATATCGGCAAGATTGGCCAAAAGCTCGCGGTGGGTGTCGTGGTCTGACTTCAGGCGGTCATAGATGGTCGTCATGTGTGGGTTCCTTGTGCAAGTCGGATTGCAGATGGAACGCGGCTGCCCCAAGAGAGTTCCTGAGATCACAAGCGCCTGCTAGGGAATTTCCATGCCCGCTCCTCTCTCGATCATTATTCCCACACTGAACGCGGCGGCCGACCTGCCACTATGCCTCGAAAGCCTGATGCCGGGCCTCGAGGCCGGCCTCATACGCGAGGTGATCGTGACGGACGGCTTCTCCGAGGATGAGACCGCCGCCATCGCCGAAGCCTCGGGTGCGACCTTCCTTGCCTCCGCCAAGGGCCGCGGACGCCAGCTGGTCGCCGGGGCCGAGGCCGCGCGCGGTGACTGGTTCCTGTTCCTGCATGCCGACACGGCGCTCTCGCGCGAATGGGCCGAACGCGTCGCAGACCATATCCGCGACCGGCCGGGCAAGGCGGGTGTCTTCCGTCTCAAATACCGCTCAGACGACAAGGGCGCGCGCTGGCTCGAAACCCGCGCCAATCGCCGGGCCCGCTGGCTCGGGCTGCCCTATGGCGACCAGGGCCTGCTGATCTCCCGGAAACTCTATGACCAGGTTGGTGGATACCCGGACGTGCGCCTGATGGAAGACGTCATGATCGTGCGCGCTGTCGGCAAGGACAACCTGACC
>NZ_JBDNGN010000134.1:0-13101 GCF_041689225.1 Hyphomonas sp.
ACTGCGCCTCGCGCTTGTCTTCCGCGAAGTCAGGCGCCGCATGGGCACCGCGCTGCCGGTCGTCATCGGAGAGACACTCACACCAGAGGCCATCAAGGACGCTGGCAAGCGCAAGGGCCTAATGGAATTCCTCCGCGCGCAAACCTACGGGCTTGCCCCTTTGGGTCAGATATTGCGCTATGATGCGGCAACACGCCGGTTTATGGCGAAGAAGCCGTTGGTTTTTCGCTAGACCCTTGGGGGACGAACATGAGTGATTCGCTGGGAGAGGCCGTCGACGGGGCCATAGCGCACGCTGCCGCAGACGCCGCCGTAAAACTCGCGGACGGGAAGGGTGGCCCGCACGACGCACGATGCCTGAATTGTGGCAAGGCGCTTGAAGGCAACTATTGCCCCGATTGCGGGCAGAGCGCCCAAAGTCTCAGACGAACCTGCTGAGCTCTGCTCGGGGAGAGCCTTGAAACGCTGTTTTCGATAGATGGACGGATTGCGCGCACCCTGCCGGACCCGTTGATTCGACCCGGTCGCATGACCCGCGCCTATCTTGACGGTCAGCGCGCCCGCTTCATTCCGCCCTTGCGCCTTTATGTGCTCGCATCGCTCGTCCTCTTCGTGCTCCTTCCGCTCGTGATGGGGCAGCGCATTGCGTTCGTGCCAGAGGGCGCGCAGAACTTTGAGCAAGCCCGGGCCGCTATCGAGCAGTCCTACACGGACGGCGACCTGACTTTGCGCTCAGCGCTCACCCTATCGTGGCGTCACGCGGCCCCGCCCAAGTATCATGACGAACTGACGCTTTGACGCGCCTGTAATCCGGTCTAGTCTCCGGCGATGCCTGACACACACATGCACACTGACCTGCTCGCCAATGTCCGCACCCTCGCACCTGAACTTGCTGCCCGCGCGGCCGAGATGGAAGAGGTGCGCCGCCTGCCGGCTGATCTTGCCACGAAACTGGCCAAGGCGGGCGTGTTCCGTACGATCACGCCGAAGAGCTTTGGCGGCCTGGAACTGGCGCCGCACGATTTTGTCGAAACGGTTGAAGCGGTGGCGACGGCTAATGCCAGCGCCGGCTGGTGCGCCATGATCGGTGCCACGACCGCGATGAACGCCGCCTATATGGACCCGGCGACCGCAGGCGAGATCTATTCCGATCCGGACATCATCACCGGCGGCGTCTTCGCGCCCATGGGCAAGGCCGTCGACGAGGGCGACGATTACCGCGTCTCCGGGCGCTGGCAGTGGGGTTCCGGCTCGGCTAATTGCACCTGGCTCTGCGGTGGCTGCACGATCTGGGAAAATGGCGAGATGAAGCGCCTGCCCTCCGGCGCGCCGGATGCGCGCATGATGGTCTTCCCGGCGTCTGACGCGACCCTGCTCGACACCTGGCACGTCATGGGCCTGAAAGGCACAGGTTCTGGCGATATCGAAGTGAAGGACATTCGCGTGCCCAAGGCGCGCTCGGTATCGCTGGTGTCAGACGCGCCGTATGAAATAGGCCCGCTGTTCAAGTTCCCGGCCTTTGGCCTCCTGTCGCTTGGCGTCTGCGCGGTTGCACTAGGCAACACGCGCGGATCGCTGGATGCTTTTGCCGCTTTGGCCACTGCAAAGAAATCGCAGGGCTCGTCCAAGACCCTCGCCGAACGCCAGACCATGCAAGCCGAGTTCGCAAAATGTGAGGCGGCCTGGCGCGCGGCCCGCGCCTATCTCTTCAGCGAGATTGACCAGACATGGGTCGTCGCGACAGGGGAGGGCGCCATCCCGATGGAGCGCCGCGCGGCCCTGCGCATGGCCTGCACCCACATGACGCGGACCGGCGCCGACATCTGCCGTTCGCTCTATGACCTTGGCGGCGGCGCGGCCCTGTTCGAATCCTCCGACCTGCAGCGCCGGTTCCGCGATGCCCATGCCATCACCCAGCATATCGTCACGGCCCCATCGACATGGGAACTGACCGGTCGCATCCTGTTCGGCCTGCCGACCGATGGTGGCATGGTCTAGGTCTCCGACGCACTGCAAAAACCGGAAGATTGTGACTGGCGGGGTCTGCGTCAGACATGCAATCATATAACAAAATGCGTGCGCCTTGCGCCGCCATACATGAAGGACATCCCATGAAAATTCGCGGAGTTATGATGGCTGTTTCGCTGGTCGCGCTTGCGGCCACCGGGTGCACGAGTGCGGTCGACGAGACAATCCTGCCTTTGCCGGTCGCGGCGACACCGCCGCCCTTGCCGGAAAAAGCCCCTGCCGCCGATCCGATGGCCATCGACACCAGCAGCGAATGGGGCGCCTTCCTCTCGACCTTCCTCGACGGCTATTTCCCGCTCAATCCCAATTTCGCCGTCTATCAGGGTCGCCACGGATTCGACGGCCAGCTGCCTGACTGGTCGCCCGAAGGCCTCAAGGCCGCAAGCGACCAGCGCGAGCAGGCGATTGCCGATGCACTGGCGCTTGACGTCGCTGGGCTGACTCCTGAACAGGCGTTCGAACGGGACTACCTTGTTCACGTCCTGCAGGGAGAACTCTTCTGGCTGACAGAAGCCGACTGGCCGCACAGGAACCCGGACTTTTACGTCCCGGCGCTTGATCCGAACGTCTATATCGCCCGGCCCTATGCCGATGCCGAAACGCGGATGAAGGCCTTCATTGCCTACGCGAAGAACGTGCCCGCCGCCGCCGCCCAGATCGAAGCCAACCTCAAGCTGCCGCTGCCGGAAACCTATTTGAAATACGGTCAGGCGGGCTTTGGCGGTTTTGCCGAGTATTATTCCGGCGATGCCAAGGCTGCTTTCGCCGAGGTGAAGAATGACGCCCTGCAAGCGGCGTTCGATGCTGCTGCCGCCGACGCGGCAACCGCCATGCAGCACCTGTCTGATCATATTGGTTCTGTCCCGGCCACGCCGGACGGCTTCGCCCTCGGCGCGGAAAAATTCTCCAACATGGTCCGCCTCACCGAGGCCGTCGATATCCCGCTGGCCGAATTGAGGGCCATCGGGGTAGCAGACCTGAAACGCAATCAGGCCGCCCTGAAGGACGCCTGCACCGTCTACGCGCCGGGCCTCGGCCTTGGCGATTGCATGAAAAAGATGGGTGCCAACAAGCCGGCCGTCGGCCCGGTCGAGGAGGCCCGCGAACAGCTGCCTGAACTGCGCGCCTTCCTCGTTGCAAACGACATCGTTTCAATCCCCGGCACCGAACAGGCGCTGGTCGAAGAGTCGCCACCGTATAACCGGCAGAACTCCGCCTATATCGACATTCCGGGACCTTACGAAACAGGCCTGCCATCGGTCTACTATATCTCGCCGCCAGACCCGTCCTGGGACGCCGAAACCCGCGCCGCCTATATTCCCGGCAAGATGGACCTGCTCGGCACCAGCATTCACGAAGTCTGGCCCGGCCACTTCCTGAATTTCCTGCATGCGAACCGGTCCAAATCCGTGCTCGGAAAGCTCTTCGTCGGCTATGCCTTCGCCGAAGGCTGGGCCCATTATACCGAGGAAATGATAATCGAGGCGGGCCTGCATGACGGCGACCCGGAAACCCGTATCGGTCAGCTCTCCAATGCCCTTTTGCGCGATTGTCGCTACCTCTCGGCCATCGGCCTGCATGCCGAAGGCATGACGGTGGCGGATAGCTACAATCTCTTCCGGGATGAATGCTATCAGGATGCCGGAAACTCGACCCAGCAGGCAGCGCGCGGCACCTATGACCCTGCCTATCTCAACTATACGATGGGCAAGCTGATGATCCGCAAGCTGCGCAATGACTGGACAGCGTCACACTTCCCGGATGATCCGCGGTCAGGCTGGAAAGTCTTCCATGACGAGTTCCTGTCCTATGGTGGCCCGCCCATCCCGCTGGTGCGCCAGAAGATGATGGAAGAGGATGCGGTGAAAGCGGTCTTCTAGGCCGCTATCGCTACCACGTCTCGCACCACGGCCTGAGATCCATTTCATGGGTCCAGGCCGATCGGTGCTGGCCGTGCAGCCAGAGATAGTTCTTGGCAATCTCGTCCGACAGCAGCAGGCCGTCGCGTTCCTTGCGGTCTGAGGCGTCCGGAAGGGTGTCGCGGATGAACTGGCTGTCGATAGCGCCATCGATCACCACATGCGCAACGTGGATGCCCTGCGGTCCCAACTCGCGCGCCATGCTCTGGCCGAGCGCACGCAAGGCATGCTTGGCGCCGGCAAATGCCGAGAAGCCTGAACCCCCGCGTACCCCTGCTGTCGCGCCGGTGAAGATCACCGTGCCCCGTCCGCGCGGCACCATCACCCGCGCCGCCTCACGCCCGGCAAGGAAGCCTGAAAACGCTGCCATCTCCCAGACCTTCTGGTAAACGCGCGTCGTCATCTCGCGGATCGGGAAGCGCACATTCGCCCCGATATTGAACACGCAAACCTCCAGCGGGCCGACCTCGGCTTCGATCTGGTCGAACAGGGCAACCGTTTGGTCCTCGTCGCGCGCATCGACGCCGAATGCCCGGCCCTTGCCACCCTGTGCCTCGATACTCGCCACCAGGTCTTCCAACTGGTCGACATGCCTGGCCCGCCGGGTCACGCACGCCGTTAGCCCTTCTTTCGCGAAGGCCCGTGCAATCGCGCCGCCTGTTGCATCGCCTGCGCCGATAATCAGTGCTGCACCTGCCATCGCCTGCCATCCTCTTGCTGCTGCCAGCAACCCTCGCCTAGGGTGTCACCGTTGCCAAGGGCACGGCGCTAAAGGGAGGCGATAGGATTGGCGACGCCGCTCAGCATCGGTATTGCGGGCGCCGGCATCGGCGGTCTGGCAGCTGCGGCTTTTCTCGCCCGCGACGGCCACCGCGTCACGGTGTTCGACCAGTTCGATATCGCAGGACCGGTCGGCTCCGGACTGATCCTGCAGGAGACCGGCCTCACGATCCTGCATGAACTCGGCCTGCGTACAGAGGCCGAAGCGCTAGGCGCCCCCATTCAGCGCCTCTATGGCCTGTCGAATCCGTCCGGTCGCACTGTCCTGGATGTGCGCTATGAGTCGCTCAGGCCCGCCCTGATGGGCGTGTCGATCCAGCGCCCGGCTCTGTTCAATCTCGTCCACGGCGCAGCGCTCGCCGAAGGCGCGCGCCTTGTGCCATCGACCCGCATCACGGCCGCTAATCCGAGCGATGCCACGCTTATCGATTCCGGCGGCGGCGCACACGGGCCGTTCGACCTGATCGTCGATGCCCTCGGCGTACGGTCGGTGCTGGCCTCATCGCCGCGCCGGGACCTGCCCTATGGCGCCCTCTGGGCGACGCTGCCCTGGCCGAAACCCGGACCATTTCACGAAGACGCGCTCGAACAGCGCTACGAGGCTGCCAGCCGCATGGCCGGCGTCATGCCGTCCGGCAGCGTGGCCGAGGGCGCGCCGAAGACCGTCACCTATTTCTGGTCCATTCGCGGCGACCACCATGAGGCCTGGCGCGCCGCCCCGCTGACCCATTGGCGGGATGCGGCGCTCGCCCTCTGGCCGGAGACCGAACCCCTCCTTGCCCCCCTCAAGACCCACACCGACCTCACCTTTGCCCGCTACAGCCACCGGACGCACTGGCCCGCCGTGTCAGGCCGCATGGTCCACCTCGGCGACAGCTGGCATGCCGCCAGCCCGCAACTGGGGCAGGGGGCCAACATGGCCCTGCTCGATGCCTGCGCGCTCGCCCGCGCCATTGGCCGCAAGCAGGATGCCCGTGATGCACTTGCGGACTATACCCGCATGCGCGCGGGCCATGTGCGCTTGTTCCAGTTGATGAGTTTCCTGTTCACGCCGGTCTACCAATCTGACTCACGTGTCCTGCCCTGGCTGCGCGACTGGCTCGCCGCGCCCGTCAGCCGCATCTGGCCCGGCCCGCAGGTCCTGGCGGCGATGGTGTCTGGCGGCCTCTGTGCGCCGCTCTGGAAATTGGGCCTGAAGCCCGGTCGTTAGCGCTGGCAGGTGCTGCAGAAAAAGCTCGACCGCCCGGACTGCACGATCCGTTTCACATTGACTCTGCAGGTCTTGCACGGCTTGTGCTCGCGGTCATAGACATCGAACCTATGCTGGAAATAGCCGAGCTCCCCGCTGGCGCTGGCAAAGTCCGAAATTGACGATCCGCCCGCATCGATCGCCTCGGCAATCACCTGGTTGATCGCAGGCGCCAGCCGCGCCGCGCGCTGGCCGGGAATGCTGGATGCCTTGCGCTTCGGGGATATGCCGGAGCGGTACAGCGCCTCGCAGACATAGATATTACCGAGGCCGGCGATGATCGACTGGTCGAGCAGAGCCGACTTGATCGGCGTTGCCTTGCCCTTCAGTGCCGTGTCCAGGTAGGCCGCCGAGAAACCGTTCGACAGCGGCTCCGGTCCCATCGCGATCAGTCTCGGATAGGCATCGAATGTCGCAGCAGGCCACAGCTCCATGAAGCCGAACCGGCGCGGATCATTATAGGTAACGGTTTGCCCGTCTTCCATGTGGAAGACGACATGGTCATGGCGCGCATCCCCGCCTGTCGCGTGGTGGAAGTCCGCCGTGTCGCCGCCGCCCACGGTGAACCGCCCGGTCATGCCAAGGTGCATGACCAGCACTTCGCCTGTCGAGAGATCGGCCGTCAGGAATTTCGCGCGCCGCCCCAGCCGCTCGATCCGCGCGCCGCTGACACGCTCGGCGAACCGGTCGGGGAAGGGGAAGCGCAGGTTGGGCCTGTTCTGCAGCAGGGACAGGATCGTCCGGCCCTCCATGACAGGGGCAAGTCCGCGGCGAACTGTCTCGACTTCAGGTAATTCAGGCATTCTTATCGCATATAGCCTATGGCAGTCAGGGCAACTATGGTGGCGCGCATGTCAGAGACGAAAACAGAGCGCAAGGTCTTTTTCGGGTTCGAAGAGGTGACGGAGTCCGAGAAGGTCGCCCGGGTGAAGGGCGTATTCCGTTCGGTCGCCTCGCGTTACGACCTGATGAACGATCTTATGTCCGCAGGTGTGCACCGGCTCTGGAAGCATGACGCGATGAACAAGCTGAACCCCCAGCCGGGCGAGCGCCACCTTGATGTGGCGGGCGGCACGGGCGAACTGGCGCGGGCCTTCCTCGAACTGGCCGACAAGGCCGGCAAGCGGCGCGGCATCGCCTACAAGGCCACAGCCATCGTCTGCGATATCAATGATGCGATGCTGGAAGCCGGCAAAGCGCGCGCCGACAATGCGAAATGGGACGGCCGGCTCGACTGGGTCTGCGCCGATGGCCAGAGCCTGCCATACCCCGACCGTACGTTCGATGCGGTTACGGTGTCATTCGGCATCCGCAATTTCGCAGACAGGGTCGCGGGCCTGGAGGAATTCCGCCGCGTGCTGAAGCCGGGCGGGCGCCTGGGCATTCTTGAATTCAGTCATATGACCGCGCCTGCGCTTCAGGCCGCCTATGACACATACAGCTATAACGTGATCCCGCTCCTTGGCAGCCTCGTCGCTGGCGACAAGGAAAGTTACCAGTATCTCGTTGAATCCATTCGTCAGTTCCCGGATCAGGAAACCTTCCGGTCCGAAATGGAAAACGCGGGCTTTGCCCGCGTTTCCGTCATCAATTTTTCCGGCGGCATCGCCGCCCTGCACTTTGGCTGGGCGGTCTGATGCGAAACTATTTAGTTACCATCGACCTTGATGCCGTCGTCGCCGACAGAGATTTGAAGATCGGCATTGGCGCTGTTGTCCTGTGTGAAACAGTACACGCCGAAACCCACCATGCCCACCAGGATCGCTCCCACCAGGAAATACAGAAAGCCGTTCGAATTCGTGTTTGAGTCAGCCATGACAGGCCCCTTGTTTTGTTAGTTTCAGGTCTACAACGCTACAGTCTTCGGGATGGTTCCCGTCCGGACAGCGCTCGCTGATGGGCGCCGTATCCGACTATCTGCGCCTGATGCGGGCGGGCACGTCGCTGGCCCGGCATGACGTTATCCTGCCAGCGGACTACCAGTCGCGCCTGCCGGTCCCGGCGCGCATTGCTGGAGGCGTCCTGCGTGTGTTCGGCGGCGGTGCCCGTGGACGCCCGGGCGAACGCCTCGCCCGCGCCCTCGAGAAACTCGGTCCCGCCTATATCAAGCTCGGCCAGTTTCTGGCGACGCGCCCGGACGTATTCGGCTCGGAAGTGACTGCCGATCTCAGCCGCCTGAAAGACAAGCTGCTGCCATTTTCGGGAAAACTGGCCCGTGCCGCACTGGTCGAGGAATTCGGACTGGAAGAGGCGAACCGTCTCTTCCCCGATCTCGGGCCGCCCATTGCCGCCGCCTCGCTCGCCCAGGTTCACAGGATGGAGACGGCGGGTGGCGCTCGCGCTGTGAAGATCCTGCGGCCCGGCATTGAAGGCCAGCTGACCCGCGAACTGTCCGCCATGAAGCGGGCCGCGCGCACGATTGAAGGGGTGTCCGTCGAAAGCCGCCGCCTCAAGCCGGTCGCTTTCACCGATACCATCGCTGCCGCCATGATGCGCGAAACAGACCTTCGCCTCGAAGCCGGCGGCGCCGACGAGATGCGGGAACTCAGCGAAAAGAGCGGTTATTTTCAGGTCCCGAAGGTCGATTGGGCTCGGACAGGCCGGCGTGTGCTGACGACCGACTGGGTGGAAGGCACACCGCTGACGCACCCGGCCGCGCTGGCAAATTCTGCCATCGACCGGGTTGCGCTGGCCAATGACATCACGCGCGGCTTCCTGACCCATGCCATCGAGCACGGCGTTTTCCATGCCGACATGCACGAAGGCAACATCATCATCACGCCGGAAGGCAAGGTCGCCCTTGTCGATTTCGGGATCATCGGCCGCATCGGCATGACCGAGCGGCGTTTCCTCGCTGAAATCCTCTGGGGTTTCCTGAAGCGGGACTATACGCGTATCGCGGAAGTCCACTTCGAGGCGGGCTACGTCCCGTCGACCCAGTCCGTCGGCGATTTTGCGCAGGCCCTGCGCTCGATTGGCGAGCCGGTGCATGGCAAGCCAGCCGAAGAGGTCTCCATGGGCCGCGTGCTCCTGCAACTGTTCGACTATACGCACACGTTCGGCATGGCGATGCGTCCGGAACTCGTTCTCCTCCAGAAGACCATGGTCCAGGTCGAGGGCGTCGCCCGCGGCATCGATCCCGGGCACAATATCTGGAATGCGTCCGAGCCGGTTGTCGGGGCCTGGGTGCGGCGCAGTTTCGGGCCGGAGGGCGCGGCGCGCCTGATCAGCGGCAACCTGCGGGAAGTGACCAACCGGCTGAAACGCCTGCCGGAAGTCATGGACCGGTTCGAGGCCTCGCTCGCTGGACCTGCCACGCCCTTGCCACCCCCTCGCGACCGCTTCGCCCCCTGGTGGGGATGGTTCGGCCTCATCACCATTCTCGCCTTGATCGCCTATGCCGGTATCGCCAGCCTCGGCTGACTAGCCGCCGATGGCGTAATGCGCAGGCATCATTCCCGCGCAGGGTGTAAGTCCTTAATCCGCGTTAACGAATGCAGTACGCTTTGCCTTTCCGAGTCGGAAGGGACGCGTCATGAAGCCATTCCTGTTTGCCGCTGCAAGCCTCATACTGCTCGCGCAACAGGCGCTGGCCCGCGACCTTATCCGTGTGGGTACACCCGCAGAACACGCTGGCCTGTTCCCGCAATCAGCCGTCTGGTCAGCCCCGGACCTGTTGGGCGGACCGCGCCGCGCCGCCTCCACCGCGTCCAGCCCGACCCGGATCATCACCGTCGCCCACCGACGTGATCAGCCATCAAGCAGCATCCGCGTGTTCCGGGGCGGGTCTGTCACGCAGACTGGCAAGGTAGGCACCGAACATGCCGATCCGGCACTCACCGGAAAGACCGTGATCCGCCTCAAGAAACCACCGCGCAATCCCTACAAGACCGTGATCGTCTATGCACCACAGTCGGTTCGCGCCATCCGGGCGCGCCGAAATCCTGACTGAATCGGCATAATTCTTTACCAGTCGCCGCGTTTTCACGGGGTTTTGTGGAGTTTGTGCAAGGAATTTGCGCTAAGAAGGCGTCAGCAACCTATCTGAAGGCCCATGGAACAGAAGCGCATCCTCCTTGTCATCGGCGGCGGCATCGCCGCCTACAAAAGCCTTGAGCTGATCCGTGAGCTCGGCCGGCGCGGCATTGCGAGTCGCTGTATCGTGACGAAGGCAGGCCAGGAATTCGTGACGCCGCTCTCCGTGTCGGCGCTGTCCGGCGACAAGGCCTATACCGAGCTCTTCGACTTGGATGAAGAAGCCGAGATGGGTCATATCCAGCTCTCGCGCTCGGCCGACCTCGTGGTCGTCTGCCCGGCCACAGCAGACCTGATGGCGAAGGCCAATGCGGGCCTCGCCAATGATCTCGCCTCAACCATGCTGCTGGCGACAGACAAGCCGGTCCTCATGGTGCCTGCGATGAACGTGCGCATGTGGCAGCACGCGGCCACGATCCGCAATGTTGCCCAGCTGCGCGCCGATGGCATGATCGTGATGGAGCCGAACGAAGGCGCCATGGCCTGCGGTGAGTTCGGTCCCGGCCGCCTGCCGGAGCTGCCCGCCATTGTTGCGGCCATCGAAGCCCAGCTTGAAGGTCAGGGGCAGGGGAGCTTGTCCGGTTTCCACGCACTCGTCACGGCTGGCCCGACACGTGAGCCGCTCGATCCCGTGCGCTACCTCTCTAATCACTCCTCCGGTCGTCAGGGCTATGCCATTGCCGCTGCCTTGGCCGCGCAGGGGGCGAGTGTCACACTCGTGTCCGGTCCCGTTTCGCTTGCGCCGCCGCGCGGCGTGACGCTGGTGAAGGTGGAGACCGCGCGCCAGATGCTGAAGGCTTGCGAAGAGGCCTTGCCTGCCGATGTGTTTGTCTCCGTCGCCGCTGTCGCCGACTGGCGCCCAGCGCGGGCCGCCACCAAGAAGCTCAAGATCAAGGGCGCGGGCAGCGAGGCCCCCTCCATGGAACTCGCCGAGAATCCGGACATCCTCAAGACCCTGTCGAACAAGCGCAAGCACAGGCCGCGCCTCGTGATCGGCTTTGCCGCCGAGACACATGATGTCAAAGACTTTGCGCGCGCCAAACTCGACCGGAAAGGCTGCGACTGGATTGTTGCCAATGACGTGTCCGGGGATGTCATGGGCGGCGCCGAGAATGAGGTCTTGCTAATCTCGCATGACGGATCGGAGCACTGGCCCCGCATGGGCAAGGACGATGTGGCCCGCCGTCTGGCTCGCCGGGTCGCTGCGGAGCTGACTGGTGATGATGGCGGCATGCGTCTCGCGGCGGAATAGGCGCGCGCCTTGACTCGCGCGTGGTGCTGACGCACTCGCCCGCCATGATCATTCGCGCCTATGAACCATCCGACCTGCCCGAACTTTACGTCATCAACCAGGCCGGTGTGCCCGGCGTTGGTGATGAGACGGAAACGACTCTCGGAAAATGGCTGGGACTCAGCGACGCCAGAGTGGCGGTGGACAATGACGGGCGCCTGCTCGGTTTCATCAACCTGCTGCCCCCCGGCACCATGGAATACACCAGTGCCAACCTCCGCTGGCTCGAAGCCTGGGGCGACGATTTCATCTATGTCGACCGCATAGCCATTGCCGAAACGGCGCGGGGGCAGCGGATCGGCGAGGCGCTCTATGCGGCCGCATTCGACGCCTATGCTGGAACGACGTCATGGATCACCTGCGAAGTGAACCTGCGCCCGCCCAATCCCGGCTCGATCCGCTTCCATGACCGCCTCGGCTTCCGGGAGATCGGCCGACGCAGCTATGCGGACGATATGAAGGAAGTCGTCTATCTTGCGCGCCCGCTGGCTTGACTCAGGCGCGCGACTCAAACACGCCTGCGATCATGAAAAAAGTCACCGTGAACATCTGTCCGCTGCCCCATTTCGAGGGACTCGACCTGCCCGCCTATGAGACCTCCGGTTCAGCCGGGATGGACGTGCGTGCGGCAGTGCCGGCCGACGATGCGCTGGTGCTGATGCCGGGTGCCCGGGCCATGGTCCCGACGGGCCTCAGTGTGGCCATCCCCGAAGGCTACGAGATCCAGGTGCGCCCGCGTTCCGGCCTCGCCGCCAAGCATGGCCTCACCTGCCTCAATACGCCGGGCACGATTGACAGCGATTATCGCGGCGAGATCAAGGTCATCCTGGTCAATCTCGGCGAAGCGCCTTTCACTGTCGCGCGGGGTGAGCGGATTGCCCAACTGGTGCTGGCGCCGGTCACGCAACTCGGCTGGAAACAGGTCGATGGCCTGGATGAAACCGACCGCGGGGCTGGTGGTTTCGGATCGACAGGACAATAATAGGCCTTGCAACGGGCGGTATTCTGCCCATATATCGAATATCGATAATGCTTGGAGGTGCTACAAATGGATCCATTTCAGATGGTCGTGATCATCGTGCTGATTTCCGTCGGCGCCGGGGTCATGAAGAATTATTTCAAGATGAAGCAGAACCAGCAGGCAGACGCGGCATCGAAAAAGGATGTTGTGCGTATGCGGGCCGATATCGACCGGCTGAAGGAACGGGTCCACGTGCTCGAAAAGATCGTCACCGACAATGACCGCCAGCTCGCTGAGGACATCCGCAAGCTCGCCTGATTGATTCCGTTAACGCTGACCGCAAAATTGTCCCATTGCGGTTCACGGGATACTAAAGCCTCACCTGTAAAAGAGGAGCTAAACGGAGGGTCACCGTATGGAGACTTTTGGGAAGAAAAAAGCACACAGCGCGTCGGCTGGCGTCTTCCCGAAACCTGCGCATCCGTCAAGAAATCGCTCCCCTGAAGCTCAGGCTTTCCTTGAGGCTGAGCTCAGTATGCGTCAGGAAAAGACCGACGCCTCCGCCTTTTCCATGCCACCGACGACGTTCGAGCCCGCAGACGCATCAGCGGGCCAAGCCGATTTCGCCAGCCGTGTCTTTGCGCGCTGGTTCGGAAAATCCTCGGTGTCCGGCTGATCCTGGAGTCATTTGGCGTGATCGCCTAGAGCGTTTCAGTTTTTGGCGGAAGCATAACCCGCTCCTGTGATATAGTTTTGGCATTCGGATGAGCTGATGGTCTTCACGATTTTTCCGGTTTCATGGATGACGTCTTCGATTGTGTGTTTCTGGGCCGTGCGC
>NZ_JBDNGN010000135.1:0-3992 GCF_041689225.1 Hyphomonas sp.
GCCTGCTTATTCGGGCCGAGATTGCAATGAGTGACGGGGACCTTGGAGACTTCCTGAACGTGCTGGATGAACTCGGAGGATGAGTCGGCCGGAATCCGGCCAGGAAGCAGTTGCTGACACTTTCGAGCTGCCGGGCCGAACGTACAGAGTTTGCCGAGATTGTACGGGCAAATTCTTCAAACCACCGAGCGCGTCGTAACGGCGCCTCGCGGGCGCCATCACCGGTGCGATCAGTCTTTCGGGTTCCGGAAAAGGACATAGCGCCCTTCCCTGCCATTAACGGGCGCAAGGTTCGCTAAGACCTTGCTAGGACCGATATCCGGGATCCCGTCCGGGAACTGGATCAATGGGACGGCCGAAACCTTGTCCTTTGCCGTCCTCTTACTACATCAGCTTCCGAACGCGCCCAAAGCTTGGTAAATACGGTACGCGGACGCGGATCCTGAGATAACGCACCTGATCTTCGATTTTCGGCCTTGAACTCCTGACCGAAAAAGAACAAAATGGGAACTTCTTTCAAAATAGATTCACGCATATTTGGGGAGAATCTCGCTAGCAGTGGCTTTGGAACTGACGCGAAGATCGCTTAAGAGATAATTCGGCGAGGGAAACCAAATGAACCTATTGGCTTATAGCGATGACGGACCAGCGCTCGCCCCCATCTCGCCGTTCCGGGAGATGGGGGCTTATGAGGCCCTGTGGCTCGAAAAAGGTGCGACATTCAAGACGATTGCTGAGCGATTTTCAGCGGACCCAAGCGCCCTGCCTTCAGACTTTGTGAATCATTCGGAAGCAGAGCGGCGCGCCAAAGAGGTGATGGCGCGCTTCAAGTCGGCTGGAATCCATAGATTTGGAGTCCGCATCCATCATGCGGGCGACTATCCACTCAAACTTCGCGAAGCAAAATATCCCCTCGAACTTCTATACTATCGCGGGTCCTGGGAGCTGGTGGAGCTCCCCAGCGTCGCCGTGGTCGGCAGCCGCAAGGCGACGCCCAAGGGGCTAGAGCGTGCAGGCATCGTCGCGCGAGCGCTTGTCGAAAAGGGATACGTTGTCGTCTCCGGACTGGCGGAAGGAATTGATACGGCCGCGCATAACGCCGCGCTCGAAGCCGGCGGTAAAACCATCGCGGTTATCGGCACGTCATTGGACAGTGTATACCCGAAACAGAACCGGGATTTGCAGGAGCGGATTGCAAACGACTTTCTTCTGATCAGCCAGGTTCCGGCGCTGCGATATGCGTCTCAAAACTATATGCACAACCGCATGTTTTTTCCCGAGCGCAATGTCACGATGAGCGCGCTCACCGAAGCGACGATCATCGTCGAAGCGAGCGATACGTCCGGCACCCTGATCCAAGCGCGTGCGGCTTTGCAACAGGGCCGTAAGCTGTTCATCATGGATTCGTGCTTCAAGAGAGACGGTCTGACATGGCCGCAAACCTACGCCGATCAGGGTGCGATTCGGATCAAGACCCCTGAAGATATCTGGGTGCACCTTGCCGGATAAGAATCGGTTTCAAGAGATCGATGACAGCAACCGCGCCGATCACTATCATCTGACTCCAGGCGACACGTGCCTGTACCTGTTCGAATACACCTCGAACCGGGACTACTCTTTCAGCAAGACAAACCAGCTCATCGCCAATCTGAAAAAGCGGCCCTCTCTGCGCAACACAAATCAGTGGCCGCATAAGGTGAATGAGATGCGACGGTGTTCGCAATACTTGGCGAAAGCGTTGAATCCTGAATGGCTCAAAGTGGCCACCCTCGTGCCGGTCCCGCCCTCCAAGGCCAAGGATCATCCAGAGTATGACGACAGGATGCTCACCGTCTGCCGGGGCATCGGCGGGGACGTTAATGTTCGGGAACTCGTGATGCAGAATGTCTCACTTCGCGCGGCACATGAGACGCCGAATGATCGCCCGTCTGTTGAGGAGCTGATCGAAGCGTACGCAATAAACGAAGCCTTGGCGGATCCGGCGCCGCAACAAATCGGAATATTCGACGATGTACTTACCGCTGGCAGCCACTACCGTGCGATGCATTCTGTCCTCAGCGCGCGGTTTCCAAATGTTCCGATCGCGGGACTGTTCATCGCGCGTCGGGTGTTCCCGCCAGAAGTCCAAAGTCCATTCGCCGAATTGGAGTGGGAAACCTGAATCCTCTCATCTGCTCGGCCAGAAAACCAGCGCCCGATTGATTATCGAGCGTGCTCAAACTGATACGCATCTGACACGCAATCTCTGCAATTGAACGATTTTGCGTGTCAGTTTGTGATCACGAAAGATCGCAAGTGCGCTGTTTTTATTGCGAAAGTCATTCGTCGCTCTCGTCCTGATCCGACTCATAATCGCGAGGTCGGGAGTTCAAGTCTCCCCCGAACCACCACCTGCCTTTTTAGGCCCTGACTCTATTGAATTTTTTTCGTCAGATTGCCCCGCACGGGCATTTTGCGGGGCACTTTGTTCCGTATATCTTCTAATTGCGGCGTCTGCGAGCCGCTGTTGGTCTGCACCTTTCGTGTAGATCGAAGCCGATCTTGTGTCGCTGTGACCCAATTTTGCAGCAATTTCATTTTCGGTCGCCCCGCTCTCCGCCATGCGGACTCCATCAGCTTTTCGTAGGCCGTGAAGCGTCAGGCCAGACGGGAGGCCAGCCTCTTTCACCCAGCGCCTTACCGCCGCGCCGAAGCCCTTTTCAGAGTAAGGTTTTCCATTGGCGGTTTCTATGTAGTGGAGACCGCTCGATGGCGCTGTATCTAGAGCTTCGGCCATGTCCAGCGTGACCATGATCGCGACCATCCTGCCGGTTTTCTTCTGTTCAATACGCAGATGAGTATCATCGCGATGCTGACGCCCAATGCGGACCACATCTGACCGACGCAATCCGCCATCGAATGCCAAGTGGAAAGCCGTCCTAGCTGTTGTACCGTATGGGTGCGCCGCTTTGAACGCTTCGCGCTGCGTGGCTGTCCACGGCTTCCAGGTGCTGTCACCCATTTTCAGGCGCTTCACGCCTTCTGCGGGATTGTGTGAGACGTGCCCCGCGTCGATGCCCCAAGCATAGAGCGATTTCACGACTTTGATCATGTTGTTGGCCGCGCCGGGCGTCTTGGCGCGCTTGTCGCGCCCGGCCTGAACGGCGTCGCGTGTCAGCGTTCGGCAATCGAGATGGCCGCTTTCGCGAGCGATGCGCAGCAAGATCGAGCGCCGCTGAATTTGGGTAGCCGGTTTCGCTTCGGCAAACTCGGCACTGGTCAGATATTGGCTGATGAGCCAGTGCAGCGAGTAAACCGCGACATACGGATTTTTGGGGCGGGCGACCACGCTTGATCTCAGATCTTCGAGAATAGCGTTGTATTCGGCGACCCAAGCTTCGCTGCCCTCTTTGGCGCGTATCCGGCGTTTCTTGTTCTTACCGTCCACGACAAGTCGCACATACCAGCGCTTTCGCCCGGATCGGTCGCGATCACACATCGTGAAAGGGTATCGGATCGCTGCCACAGAAGTCCTCATATCGCTTTGCCAAACCAATCACTTGCAATCGGCTCGCCATTACGGGCCAGACTCTCTGCATGTTCGTCAAGGTCTCGAATATCCCAAAGTCGCTCACCGCCGCGCAACAAAGGTTGCGCAAGCTCACCTTTATCGACCAGCCGACGCAGATTCGTCGGCGACGTGCCGATATAGGCTGCGGCATCATTGGCCTTCATAAGACGCGGCCAAGCGTGGATTGTGTTTCTCTTCGTCACGGACTCTGACTCTCGGTTCCTCGTGCGCCAATAGGTTCGGCTTGAGGCTTCATGAGATCAGGAAATCGCGATCAGTGCAGCTATATACGCTGGCAGGAATGACGCTTGAAAACGCACAGCCATTTCTGTGAGCGCGCTACCTTATTGCCGGATTATTGACTTCGCTCTGTGATAATCGTCCGCATTGCGGTGATAATTTCAGTTTCGGTCATCGCGGAGTCTATTTGCGCTACCACCGA
>NZ_JBDNGN010000136.1:0-9365 GCF_041689225.1 Hyphomonas sp.
ATGCGCGATGGGCGGTTTATGCTGACTGAGGACCCCATCAATCCGCCCCTGCTTTATCCGAGGTTTTTTTCCGAACATCACGACAACTTCTATTTCGAACAATTCTCACATGACTATACGCATGATTACTAAAAAATGTATACTTGAGCGGCGTCTGGCGAATGCAAACCAGTCTCCATTATTCGCCGCACAGCAGGCTCTGGGCCACGAGAACGCCGCGCCGTCATTCGCGCAGCGCAGGATACCAGGTCGTCTTCCTGACGATTGTACGATATGCATTCTCGATCCTGATCGTTCGGCAACCTCTGGTACTTGCTCGTAAGCATTCATTCGCCCAGGAGCAGCCGATGACCGGCTTTGACGAGAATCTGTGCTCTGATGAATCCCGCCGCTATGTCCGCTTCGGCACCTGTGCCTACACGGCCTGCTCCATGTCGCCGCGTGACGACGGGACAAGCTCGCGATAGGCGCGCCAGCTGGCGAGGCCGATGACGGGGAAGGTGACGATCAGGCCGAGAAAGCCAGTGGTGATGCCAAGCGCCGTGAGGGCCACGATCAGCATGGCCCAGACCAGCATTGGCAGGAAATTCTGCGCGATCTTGCGCACGCTGGTGATCGTCGCGATGAAGACATTCGTCTTCTCGTTCAGCAGCATCGGCGCGGACACGACCACCAGCGAGAAGGCGAGGAACGCGATCACGCCGCCGACGGCTTTGCCGACCATGGCCATGTTCTGGCCGTCCGGCTGCGTGAACATGAAGGTCAGCAGCTCGGACAGCGTCTTGTGGACCCTGTAAGTCGACAGACCATAGATGATTTGCGATGCCTCGACCCAGAACGAGTAGACGAGGAACAGCGCGAGCCCGAGATACATGAGGTCTTGCCGGAAGGCAGAGCGCACTAACAGGATGTCGCCGACACGCGGGCGCTCGCCCTGCTCCAGCATGCGGCCCGTCTTGTACAACCCCATGGCGAACATCGGCGCGACCAGCATGAAAGCCGCCGCCAGCGCAAACAGCCAGCGTAGCGCGCCCGCGAAATAGAGCGCCATCGCGAGGCTGAGGCTGAGCGCCACCAGGATGGCGCCATAGACCAGACACGGCCAGAGGGCCTTGCGAAAGTCGGCCCACCCGCCAGCGAGCCAGCCGAACGGCGCGGTCAGGCCAACCGTGTTGACGGCCGGCAGATGCGTTGTCGTCGGCTCCATGCTTTCCTCCCAGAACATTTTCCTTTGAAGCTTAGCAGTGTGAGCGCCGGGCGAAAGTAAGGAAAGGTACGCATAGGGGGCAGATGGGAGAGCGGGCGCCCGGGCAGACCCTGCGGCATTTTTGCAAGTCATTCTCACCAAACTTGCAAGTCATTCTCAATCGTGACATGAGCGCGCATGTAACTCATTCTCAATTAGAAGGTTTTCTGTCTCATGCGTTTCCTAACTGCCGGTGCTCTGGGCTTGTCTGCCCTCACAGCTTCTCCTGCTCTGGCAGACGACGGTGGTAGGGAGTGGGATGAAACCCGGGTGATGGACACAGTTGCTGTCTTTGGCACCTACCTTTCCAATGAGAAATTCAGTGGCACCAAGACGCAAACACTGATTGTCGACGTGCCGCAAAGCCTCTCCGTGGTGACGAGCGACCAAATTGCCGAGCAGGCCTTCACCGATATAGGTGATGTTTTGCGTTATACTCCCGGCGCGTCGATTGGTCAGGGCGAAGGCCACCGCGACCAGATCACAATACGCGGTCAGAATTCGACGGCAGACTTTTTCATCGATGGCTTGCGTGACGATGTGGAGTACTTCCGACCACTGTATAATGTCGAGCAGATTGAAATCCTGCGCGGATCAAATGCGATGATCTTCGGCCGCGGCGGCGGCGGCGGGGTCGTGAACCGCGCGATCAAGCGGCCCGATTTTGATGCCGATATTACCAGCCTGTCCCTCAGTGCCGATACGTTTGGAGAGATATCGGGTGCCATTGATTACAATACGGCGATTAGTGCAGCCTCGGCCGTTCGACTGAATGCGTTCGCCGAATCGCTGAACAACCACCGCGATCAGTTCGGTGGCGACCGGTTTGCAATCAATCCGACTTTGGCCACCCGGTTGAGCCCGGACACAAGCTTGCTCCTGTCCTATGAGTTTGTGGATGATGACCGGGTTGTCGACCGGGGTGTGCCATCGGACGGGTCGGGCGCGCCGCTTGCGGACTACGACACGTTTTTCTTCGGCAGCCCGGACCGGAACCGGACGACCCTTCAGGCCAATATCGCCAAAGTGCGCCTGGATCACCGCTTTTCAGAGTCGCTGTCGGTCAATACGACGCTGCAATATGCCGACTATGACAACATGTACCAAAACATCTATGCTGCGAGCTTCGACGCCGTTGCCGATAAAGTCACTCTGGACGGGTACCAGGATGAAACGGCGCGTGAGAACCGGATCCTGCAGACCAACCTGGTCTCTGAATTTGCGATGGGCGGCCTTGCCCACACGCTGCTGATCGGGGCCGAATATGCCGATCAGCAGTCCGCCAATGCGCGTAACGACAATGTGTTTTCCGACACCAATGATGATCAGACCACGATAGCAGTGGCCCGCCCGCTGGCCTTGCCAGCCTTTGCGTTTTCGAATCCGGTTCGCAACCGCCGGTCCGATGTTCAGGTCCTGTCCCTCTATGCCCAGGACCAGATCGATATTGGCCAGCATTTCAAATTGATTGCGGGGGTTCGATTCGACCAGTTCGAAATTGATGTGAATGACATTCAAAACACTGCGCGGTTCAGCCGGACCGATGAGGAGATTTCGCCGCGTATCGGCATTATCTACAAGCCGATGGAAAATGTGTCCGCCTATGCGAGCTACAGCAAATCCTTCCTGCCGCGATCAGGCGATCAGTTCCTGGAGCTGAGCGATGCAAGCTCGCAGCTTGCGCCCGAGGAATTCAACAACCAGGAGATTGGCATCAAGTGGGACATGCGATCCGGTCTCAGCCTGACGGCGGCCGTGTTCAAGCTTGACCGGGATACAACTGAGCGCACGGCGGATGGTGAAGACAGCTTTGTCACGACGTCGGAAACACAAGGGTTTGAAGTCCAGCTTGGCGGCCAGGCAACCGATCGCTGGCGTGTGGATATCGGGTATAGCTATCTCGATGCGGAGCTTGAAGACGGATCGACGCGCGGCCAGGTCCCGGCGCATATGTTTTCATTCTGGAACCGCTATGATGTGTCGTCGCAACTCGGTTTCGGCCTTGGCGTCACCTATCAGGACGAACAGTTTGCGTCCGCCAGCAACGCCGTAACGGTGCCGGAATTCTCCCGGGTGGATGCGGCCATTTTCTACACGATACGCAATGGCACGGCGCTGCAGCTGAACATCGAGAATGTGCTGGACGAGGACTATTTCCCGGCAGCACACAATGACAATAACATTTCCCCCGGTGCGCCGCTCAATGCGCGGTTTACAGTCAAAACCAGGTTTTGATCAGGCAGGCGCATCGCCAGCTTTCCTTGCGGCCGATATTCCCCGGGATCGAACGCGGCCAGACGTTTGGCTAGCGATGCCGGGTCAATTCCTCCCCGGATGATACGTCCGCGTCGCGTTCGCCACCACGTCTTCGTACGTCAGGTGGGCGGTGCGCCATTCTTCGGCGGCGAAGAGGGGGGCCTGGTCCGCATAATGGGGTGAGGCCTTGTCCAGCGTGGCACTGCCATAGGGGCTGATGACGCGCGCCTGCTGATGGCCGGCTGCATCCCATTCGACCAGCGCGATCCATGTGTCGCCGGCGGTCATGTGCAGTTCGCCATCATCGCCCATGGCTTCAGGATAGACGGCGCGCAGCGTGTCGGCGGCGCCGCTGATCGGCAGGCTGGCCTTGCCGCGCACGAGCCGGTTGACCTCGCCCCATTCCGGGTCGATTCGGCCATGGTGGACAGTCAGCCATTCGACCGCCTCGCGGAAAGCGGTTTCCGGATTCGGGGCGGGCAGCTGGGTATATTTCGCGGTGACTTCGCGCAGCACGGTCAGGCCGCCGAGGGCCGCATAACGGCTGTCGGCATTCATCTTCCGGTCCCAGGCGGCGAGGCGTTTGGCCGCCTCGGCCAATTCCGGTTCCTGGCTCCAGTCGATCTCGAGCACCCGGGCGATCAGGTCAGCCGCTTCGGACCCCTTGGCATAGGCGGTGTCGAATTTCAGCGCGAGCAGGTCCGGTTCATTGATCGGGGTCTTGCCGTCGGTCAGTTCGATCATGCGCAGCGACCGGTTCGACTGGTTGGTCTGCAGGCCCATGGACTGGGGGAAGTCCTCGGGGCGGAGATTGTCTGGGCCGTCGGTGGCGCTGTAGGGCGTATTGTTGGAATTGAAGACGAGGCCGGACACGGGATTGACCAGTTTCGGCACGTCACTCCACGGACGATAGCCCTGCCAGATCAGGTCTGACCGGTCGCCCGGCATGTCGCCCGACCAGTCCCACGCGTCATTGCGGGCCGGGTATTGCGCATTGTGGATGAAGGCGACATTGGCGTCCTTGTCGGCATAGATATAGTTGATGCTGGGCAGGGCGTTCAGCGACATGGCGGTCATGAAGCCGTCCATGTCATTGGCCTTGTTCAACCGGTAATATTGTTCGAGCTGGCGGATTTCGCCCATGCCGGAAAAGCGGACCGCATAGGTGCCGTGCTTTGATTCGATGACCGGGCCATGCGCCGAGCGGAGCACCTTGCGCTTCACCTTGAGGGCAAAGGGACCGACCAGTTTGACGTGCAGTGTGGCGGTGGATTCGGCGAAATTCACCCATTCGCCGTCGAGCTTGTACTGGTTCCCATTGTCCGGGTTCACGGTCAGGACATAGGTGTCGACGAGATCCTGCGCGCTGACTGTATTGGCCCAGCCGAGATTGGCGTTGAAGCCGTGCAGGATGACCGGCGTGCCGGGGAAGATGCCGCCGGTAATGTCGAGGCCCTCATCGGACGATATCTGCGCTTCGTACCAGGCGACAGGACCGGACAGCGGCTGGTGGGAATTGATCATGAGCCGGGTGACATGGTCGCCGGCCCGGCTAGCCGAGACGGCGATGCCGTTCGAGCCGCGTTCGGCCATCGTCTTCGGGCCGATCATGAAGGCCTTGCGGCCCGCTGCCGGATCGAGCGCGATGGCCTGCGTATAGTCTTCGCCGAACAGGTGGAGCAGCGTTTCGTCGAGGCCGTAGAAGAAGGGCGTCTTGAACACGAAGCCGGCGACGACATCCTCGGCGGTGAAGGGGGCGAGGCCGCGCCATGTCGCCTTGGGGTGCTCTGCCGCGTAGAGGTTGAGGCCGGTCGCATAGGCTTCGGCCATGGCTTTCACGTCATCCGGCACGCCGGCGGCGTAGCGGGCATCCATCGTGTCCCAGACGCCGAGCAGGGCGACAATATAGTCCAGCGGGGCGGCGTCCTTGCCGCGATAATGGGCCATCACGCCCCGGCCTGCGGCGACGGTTTCCTGGATCGTCTCGAAATCGTCCTCGGCATGGGCATAGGCGAGGCCGAAGGCGGCGTCGGTGTCGCGGGCCCCATGGATATGCGGCACGCCGAATTCGTCGCGGATCACTTCAACGTCGTAGTTGGCGGCATTGGCGGCCAGCACGCTGGCGGACGGGTTGGCGGGCAGCGGGTCCCAGAGATAGATGCCTGCGCCGATCAGGACGATGAGCAAGAGGGCGCCAGCGCCCGTCAGGATTCGTTTCATGGTGTCTTCCCCGCCAGTTGGTCTTTTTGACAGCCTAGCGCCACGACGCCGATCTGTCGCGTGCCGATTGGAAGGGTTTCGCTGGGCTGAAAAGCGCCTTATGAGGCTGGCCCACACGCATTGATCGCGAAGGATGGCGCACCGCCCCATGACAGACCCTGTTGTACAAGCCCAGTTCACGGCCAAAACCCTGTCCGAGGCCCTGCCTTATATCCAGCGATATGCGGGCCAGACCATCGTCGTGAAGTATGGTGGCCATGCCATGGTCGACCCGGCTTTGTCGGCGGGGTTTGCGCGCGATGTCGTGCTGCTGAAGGCGCTCGGCATCCATCCGGTGATCGTGCATGGCGGCGGCCCGCAGATCGGCAAGCTGCTGGAAAAGCTGGGCATCGTTTCTGAATTCAAGGGCGGCCTGCGGGTCACCGACGAGGAGACGATGGAAGTCGTCGAAATGGTCCTGTCCGGGCCGATCAACAAATCCATCGTGCGGGCGATCAACCAGGCGGGCGGCAAGGCAGTCGGCGTGTCCGGCTCTGACGGCAACCTGATCCGCGCCGAAAAGGCGACCAAGACAAGCAAGGATCCTGACAGCCATATCGAGCAGGTGCTCGATCTCGGCTTTGTCGGCGAGCCGAGCGCGATCGATACGACCGTGCTGGACGTGATGCTGCGCAATGATTCGCAGCTGATTCCTGTCGTGGCGCCAGTCGGCGTCGGCCGTGACGGTGCGCGCTACAATATCAATGCCGATACCGCGGCTGGGGCCCTGGCGGCGGCGCTGGGCGCGAGCCGCCTGTTGCTGCTGACGGACGTGGCCGGGGTGCTCGACAAGCAGAAAAACCTGATCCGGGAAATCCCGGTGGCGGACATTCCGGGACTGATCGCAGATGGCACAGCTGCAGGTGGTATGATTCCCAAGCTTGAAACTGCCGCGCATTCCGTAAATCATGGCGTCGGGGCGGCTGTGATACTTGATGGGCGTGCGCCGCACGCTCTCCTCATGGAGCTATTCACAGAACATGGCGCAGGTACGCTCGTTTCTTAGACTTCTCGGCGTGCTTGGCGCGTTCATGGCATTTGGCAGCGGTGCCCAGGCGCAGGACAATGCCGATGGCTGGTCGCTGTGCAATCGTACCAGCTATATCATCGAGGCGGCGATTGGCCGGCCCGAAGGCGCGGGCATCACGATCGAAGGCTGGATCAAGCTGCAACCGGGCAGCTGCAAGCTCGCCCTGTCCGGACCGCTGGAGCCGAAATTCCACTTCGTCTATGCCCGCACGTCATCGGCCCACCGGGGCGGCGTGCGCGAGTGGGGCGGCAATACCGATCTCTGCGTCGACCCGACGGGCAGCTTTTCGCTTGAAAGCCCGCCGGAATGCGCGGCCATGGGGCTTGAGGCGCGGGGCTTCCGGGCGGTCGAAATCACGCGGCGGACCCGCTGGGTCACGCCGTTCACCGAGATCGACAATTACGACTCCACCAAGGCGCGAGCCGCCGGTATCCAGCGCCTGCTGGAGGAAGCCGGGGTCGTGTCCGGGGTGATCGACGGCAATATCGGCCACAAGACCCACACCGCAATCGCCGAATTCCTGAAAAAGAACGGCCTGCCCGCGACGACGTCGGAATCCGACCTGATCGATTTCCTGGAGCAGGTCGCCAAGGAACGCGGCCGTGCGGTCGGGTTTACCGTATGCAATCGCACCAAGAACCGTATCTGGAGCGCGATTGCGCGGCGCGGTTCCGAGGGCTGGGAAAGCCGGGGCTGGTGGATGCTCGAGGCGGGGGGCTGTTCGCGCGTGATCGACCGGCCGCTGAGCGGGTCTGACCATTTCGTGTATGGCGAGATGGAGGATGGCGACAATTTGCGCACGCTGGCCAAGGCGTCGGATGCATTTTGTGTCGGGCGCTCGAAATTCGCGATTGTCGGCCGCGACGATTGCGAACCCTCAGCCTATCGCACCGCCCTGTTCGCCGCAACGCCAGCGCCGGTCGACCGCAAGCTGGTGTTCGAATTCTTCGAGCGCGACTTCGCCAAGGCCAGCGCGAATGAGCGATAGGCATGCCGGCGTCCACCTGACACCGTTCGGCAGTTTCGGGCATGTCCGCGACTGGGTGTTCGATCTCGACAACACGCTCTATCCGGCCGAATGCGATCTCTTCGCCGAGATCGACACGCGGATGACGGATTTCGTGTCGCGGTTGCTGAACCTGCCGCGCGGGGATGCCCGCATCATCCAGAAAAAATACTATGCCGAGCATGGCACCACGCTTTCCGGCCTGATGGAAGTCCACAATATAGATCCAGCAGAGTTCCTAAGCTACGTCCATGAAATAGACTTGTCTCCGCTGCCGGACCTGCCTCTGCTGCGTACCGTGCTGGAGGCGCTGCCGGGCCGCAAGTTCGTCTACACCAATGGTTCGCGGCGGCATGCCGAGCGTGTCACCGAGAAAATGGGCCTGGCGCATATATTCAACGGGAGCTTCGGGATCGAGGACGCGTCCTACGCACCAAAGCCTCGGCCGGCCTCCTATGCGGCGTTCAGCAAGATGCATGATGTCGAGCCGACCGAGGCGATCTTTTTTGAAGACCTGGCCCGTAATCTCGCGCCAGCTAAAGACGCGGGCTTCACCACGGTTCTCGTGCATTCGGAAAAAGACTGGAGCCACGAGCCGATCGAGGCGCGTCCTGCAAGCCTTGCGGACGTTCTGGGGGATGACGGGCTGGGCCACATCGACTATGTGACGGGCGACCTCGCCGCTTTCCTTGAAGCGGCGCTGGAAACACTCAAGCCTGCCTGTCCTCCGGAGACCCAGACATGACCCATGCCCTTGCTGACGTAATCGACCGCGCCTGGGAAGGCCGCGACAAACTATCGACCGACACAAAGGGCGAAGTTCGCGAAGTCGTCGATGCTGCGCTCGACCTGCTCGACCGGGGCGAGGCGCGCGTTGCCAGCAAGGAAGCCGATGGCAGCTGGACCGTTCACCAATGGCTGAAAAAAGCCGTGCTCCTGTCCTTCCGCCTGAATGCCAATGGCATGATTGCCGGTGTGCCGGGCGGCGGCAATTGGTGGGACAAGGTGCCGTCGAAGTTCGAGGGCTGGGGCGAGACGGAATTCCGCGAGGCCGGTTTCCGCGCTGTGCCGCCCGCCGCCGTGCGCCGGGGCGCCTTCATCGCGAAGAACGCGGTGCTAATGCCGTCTTATGTGAATATCGGTGCCTATGTCGGCGAAGGCACGATGATCGACACCTGGGCCTCAGTTGGCTCGTGTGCGCAGGTTGGCGCCAATTGCCACATCTCGGCTGGCACCGGCATTGGCGGCGTTCTGGAGCCGCTGCAGGCCAACCCGACCATCATCGAGGACAATTGCTTCATCGGTGCACGGTCGGAAGTGGTTGAAGGGGTGGTCGTCGGCGAAGGCTCGGTGATCGCCATGGGCGTGTTCATCACCCAGTCGACCAAGATCGTTGACCGCAAGTCCGGCGCCATCACCTATGGCTATGTGCCGCCCTATTCCGTCGTCGTACCGGGCACGCTGCCGGACAAGAATGGCGGGCCAAGCCTAGCTTGCGCGGTGATTGTGAAAACCGTCGATGCGCAGACGCGGTCGAAGACCGGCGTCAACGAACTGCTGCGGGACTA
>NZ_JBDNGN010000137.1:0-12801 GCF_041689225.1 Hyphomonas sp.
CGGACGCCGAAGCGTCATCAGGGCAACATGGTCTTTTGTCTCGATTGTCAGCACGGACATGGCAGCCTCCCGGTTGTATTTCGGAAGACTATGATGCCGGTCAGACGTCGTAGGCAATCATCGACGCCGCGTCAGGCGGCGCCGGAATGTTTAGCGCTTGAGGTGCTCGAGGCCCTTGATCGCGCCGGTCTTTACCGACGGATTGGACGCGTTCGTTTTCACTTTTTCCGCTTTCGGCTTGCGGACTTCCTTGTTCGTCTTCTTCTGACCCTTGGCCATGATCGCATTCCTGTGCAGGGACCCGAAGCGGATCCTACACCACAGGTGGGGGGACATGCCGCCCTAAATAAGGCCGCTCTGACACTTAGTTTTCAGAAAGAGGGTTGCCCCCTACTCGACCGATTTCGGTACGACGAAGAACCCGTCTGCGCTGCTGGGCGCATTGGCCAGGATCTGGTCCTGGATGTTGCCGTCAGTGACGACATCGTCGCGCATTGGCAGCTTGGTCGCCACCACGGACGTCATCGGCTCGACACCCTCGATATCCACTTCATTCAGCTGGTCGATCCAGCCGAGGATGCCATTGAGTTCACCCGCCATCTCTTCGAGGCGCTCTTCCGGCACGGCAATGCGCGACAGGCGGGCAACCTTGCGGACATCATCCTTGGTAACACTCATGGCACGGGCTCCGGTGGCTAGATACGCTCGGGCCCGAATACGCGATAGGCAACGCCGCTTCAAGGCGCTATGTGAGCGCTCAATGCCCGTAACAGATCTCGCCTCCCTGCCGCGCACCGGCGTCCTCCTTGGCATCGACCCAGGGTCCAAGACCCTGGGCATCGCCGCCACGGACGGAATCCGCATGCTCGCCACGCCCGTCGAAACGATCCGCCGCGGCAAGACGCTAGCGCCATCCCTCAGCCGCCTGTTCGATATCTATGACGAACGCAAGGCCGTCGCCCTCATTATCGGCCTGCCGCTGAATATGGACGAGTCCGAAGGCCGGCGCGCCCAGTCGTCCCGCGCGCTCGCCTACAATATCCTGCTCAAGCGCGACGTGCCGATCGTCTTCCAGGACGAGCGCCTGTCCAGCGAGGAGGCCGAGAGCGTGATGCAGGAGGCCTCCATCTCCGCCAAGCGCCGCGCCGAAATGATTGATGCGACTGCCGCCGCAATCATCCTCAAGTCCGCCCTCGAGCGTCTGGAGCGCCTCGGTTGACCGGGTTTCTCTACGCATTGCTGCCCGTCATCGCGATTGTCACGCTCGGCCACGTCCTGTCGTCCCGCAACTGGATCCCCGCCGAAAGCTGGCGCGCCATCGAGCGCCTGTCCTATGTCGTCCTGTTTCCAGCCCTGATTATCAGGACACTGGCCAATACGCCCTTCGAGTCCGCGCCATGGCGTCTCGCGGCGGCGCTGATCCTCGCCCAGCTCGTGCTGGGCGCCATTGGCCTTGCCGCCCGCTTCCTACCCAATATGAGCCGCCCTGCCGTCGGCACGATCATCCAGTCGAATGTGCGCTGGAACACGATGATCGGCCTGTCCATTGGCAGTCTCTTGTTCGGACAGGAAGGCCTCGCCCTCGTCACCATTGCTGCCGCCGTGATGATCCCCACGGCCAATGTCATCTCGGTCTATGCCCTGATTGCACATGCCGACTCACCGCACGGCCCGGCCCCTAAACCCCTCCTCGCGCTGTCTCGCAACCCGATCGTCCTCGCCTGCATCATCGGCATCGCGCTGGCCGCCTCGAATATCGAGCTGCCCCGGCTCGCTGACGACATGCTGCGTATTCTCGGCGATGCGGCGCTCGCCCTAGGCCTCTTGTCTGCGGGCGCGGGCGTCGATCTCTCCGCCCTGAAACGCGCCGGCCCGCGCACCCTCACCTGGTCGCTCGTCCGCCTGCTCGGCCTGCCGGCGCTTGCCATAGGCTTCGGCCTGGCCTTTGGCCTGTCCGGCATGGCCCTGACCATCGCCGTGATCTGCGCCGCCACGCCGACGGCCACCAGCTCCTACATCCTGGCCCGCGAACTGGGCGGCGACGCCCCGCTCGCGGCCAACCTGATCGCCGTCCAGACCGTGCTGGCCATGCTCACGCTGCCACTGCTCTACGTGCTCGTCAGCGGCTGACACTTGCGAACGGCCGGAATCGCGCCTAAACCGCCACAAATCGAAAGGGCCTCCATGGCAATGGCGGGATACACTTACAGCTTCGATCACGAGCATTTGCTAGGAATCGAAGGCTTTCACCCTCTAGACATCAATCACATTCTGGATCTGGCCGACCGCTATGCGGACGCTACGCGCGCCGGAAAACGCGCCGATCCGGTGCTGACCGGTCGCACCGTGGTGAACCTCTTCTTCGAGAATTCCACCCGCACGATGAGCAGTTTCGAGATCGCGGCCAAGCGCCTCGGCGCCGATGTCATCAACATGCCGGTCGCCCATTCCAGCGTCAAAAAGGGCGAGACGTTGATCGACACGGCGATGACGCTGAACGCCATGAAGCCCGACGTACTGGTCATCCGCCACTCGGCCTCGGGCGGCGCCAAGCTCCTCTCCCGCAAGGTCGACTGCGCTGTCATCAATGCTGGCGACGGCACCCACGAACACCCCACACAGGCGCTGCTCGACACGCTCACCATTCGCCGCCACAAGGGCCGCATCGAGGGTCTCAAGGTCGTCATTTGCGGCGACATCGCCCACAGCCGCGTCGCCCGTTCCACCACAATGGCGCTTCACCTGCTCGGCGCCGAGGTCCACCTCTGCGGTCCGCGAACCCTGCTGCCACCCGGCACCGATACTTGGGGCGCTGCCAGCGCCACGACCGATTTCGACGCCGCCCTCAAAGGCGCCGACGTGGTCATGATGCTGCGCCTTCAGTTGGAACGTATGGACGGTGCCTTCCTGCCCAGCCGCCGCGAATATTTTCGCTATTTCGGCCTTACGGCTGACCGCCTCGCGCTCGCCCTGCCCGATGCCACGGTCATGCATCCCGGCCCGATGAACCGGGGGATCGAGATCGAAAGCGCCATCGCCGATGGCCCACAATCTGTCATCACCGAACAGGTGGAAATGGGGGTCGCCGTGCGCGAAGCCGTCCTCGACCTTCTTGCGGGGACACACCGATGAGCCTGTCTATATTCAATGCCCGCCTGCTTGACCCGGCCACCGGCCTCGACGCGCCGGGCGCCATCTTCATCGACAAGGGCAAGATCAAGGACGTTGCCAAGGGCCAGTCCGGGCCGCATGCCGATGCGAAGGAAACACTCGATGCAGGCGGTCTCTGCCTCGCACCCGGCCTGATCGACCTGCGCGTCAAGACCGGCGAACCCGGCGACGAGCAGAAGGAAACGCTCGCCACGGCCTCACGCGCCGCTGTCGCGGGCGGTGTCACCAGCTTCGTTGTCATGCCTGACACGCGTCCCACCGTGGATGATGTTGCCCTGGTCCGTTTTATCCGGGAACGCGCCCGCGAAACCGCCAAGGCCCGCATCTATCCATCCGGCGCGCTCACTGTCGGCCTCGGCGGCGAACTCATGGCCGAGATCGGCCTGATGGCAGACGCTGGCGCCATCGCTTTCACCAATGGCGACATGCCTGTCGCCAATGCCTCGATCATGAAGCGCGCGATGGTCTATGCCGCCAGCCGCGGCGCTCTGGTCATGTCCCGTCCTGACGACCGGGCCCTGTCCGGGTCCGGCGTCATGAATGCCGGCGCGTTCGCCGCCCGCTTCGGCCTGTCCGGCATCCCCGTCGAAGCCGAATGGATCGGCGCCGCCCGCGATGTGATGCTCGCGGAAACGACCGGCTGCCGGCTCCTGCTCGACCAGGTCTCGACCGCCCGCACGCTGGAAATCGTCGCCGAAGCGCGGACACGCGGCGCAAAGGTCCACGCCACGGTCGCCGCCCATACCCTGTTCTTCAATGAGCGCGATGTCGGCGACTATCTCACCTATTGCAAGGTCAACCCGCCCTTCCGCGACGAAGACACTCGCCAGGGCCTGATCGCCGCCCTGAAACGCGGCGAGATCGACGCCGTCGTTTCGGCCCACGATCCCCAGCCGCCGGAAGAAAAGCGCCTGCCCTTCGGCGAAGCGGCTTTCGGCGCCGCCGGTCTGGAAACCACGCTCGCTGCACTTATGAGTCTCGTCAACGACGCTGACTTGCCATTGCTCGACGCGCTCGCGCCCGTCACCTGCCGCCCGGCCGACCTGCTCGGCCTGCCTCAGGGACGCCTGAAATCAGGCACCCCCGCCGACCTCATCCTGTTCGATCCCGGCAAGCCCTGGCTCTGCGAACGCGAGCACCTGCGCTCGCGCTCAACCAACTCGCCATTCGATGGCCGGCGCCTGCAGGGCCGCGTCATGCGCACGCTCGTCGGCGGCGAAACCGTGTTCGAATTCTTGCCGGCTTCCTGACATGGTCGAGCACCGCAGTACGTCCTTCAAAGAGGCTTTGCGTCAGTGAGCACCCCTGCGGGGTGACGTCGCGTTGACCGCGCGCCATCATGCTGTCACATCGTTCTCATGGGAAAATTGCGCAACAGGCTAGGCCGAGCGACACTCGCACTCGTCTGCGCGCTGGTATCCAGTGCGGCCACCACGTCGGTGCCGGATACGACGCCGTATGAACCGCCGATGCCACCCATTCAACGGTGCATGAACTTGAGCAGCGCGCTTGAGGCGTCCTATGAGGGCGAGTGGGGCTATACCATTCGCAACGAAGACATTGACCGACTCAAAGAGGCCGGCTTCGACACGATCCGTCTGCCCGTACGCTGGTCTGCACATGCCGGTCGGTGGGGCCGCTACAAGCTCAACAAGGACCTGCTGGCGCGCACCGATGCAATCATCGATTATGCCATGTCCCGCGACATGAATGTCATCCTGAACGTTCACCATTATTCCGAACTGAATAGTTGGCCGTCGCGCCATGAACGGCGGCTGGAAGGCATCTGGAAACAGCTTGCCGCACACTATGAGAACTACCCGGACGGTCTCATCTTTGAAATTGTAAATGAACCTAATGGCAAGATGACGGTGCAGCGGACCGACGCGCTCAACAAGCGGGTCGTCGCGCGTATCCGCAAGATCCAGCCTGACCGCTGGATCGTTCTGGCGACAGCAGAATGGGGCACGCTAGCTGGCCTCCTGCAAAGCCAGCCGCCCTCCGACCCGCGTATCATCCTGTCCTGGCACTATTACGAGCCGTTCGTTTTCACGCACCAGGGCGCGGAATTCTTCCAGCCGACCCCACCCGTCGGCAGGAACTGGGGCGATGCCGCCGACGTCGACCGCATCGCCAACGACTTCCGCCTTGCTGCTGCCTTCCGGGACAAGCACAACCTGCCGCTCCTGCTCGGGGAATTTGGCGTGTTCGATGCCGCGCCGGTCGAGCAGCGCGCGAAATGGATCGGCCGGGTCCGGCATCTTGCTGAAGCAAACCGGTTTGGCTGGTGTCACTGGGGCCTGTCCTCGAACTTCCGGTCATATGATGCCGACAAGGAAGCCTGGATCGAGCCGATACGGGCGGCCTTGCTGGACGATTGATCCCTAGGCTCTTGCCGCACGCGGGCGCTGTTCGTAAACCATCACCACAAAACACCAGAGGGAGACGACGGCATGCAAGCATCGATCGAGTATGGCGCGGCTGTCGTCTGCGGCTATCTCGCAGGCTCGATTCCGTTTGGCTTGCTGATCACCCGGGCGGCGGGCCTGGGCGACATCCGGGCCATCGGCTCCAAAAGTATTGGCGCCACGAACGTGCTGCGAACCGGCCGCAAGGACCTTGCCCTTGCCACGCTCCTGCTCGACAGCCTGAAGGCGGGCCTCGTCGCCTTCGCCTTCACGCATCTCTTCGGTCGTGAGATCGGTTTTGTTGCGGGCGCCATGGCCTTTGTCGGGCATTGCTATCCTGTCTGGCTCGGCTTCAAGGGCGGCAAGGGTGTCGCCACCTATGCCGGCCTCCTGCCGTTCACGACGCTGCCGGGTTTCTTCGTGGCTGCGCCCGTCTGGCTCATCGTCTTCGCTGTGACGCGGATATCCTCACTGGCGGCGCTCACGGCTGCCGTGCTGGTGCCCACCGGCGCCTGGCTGCTCGGCGAGCGGAACACGGTCGTCCTCGCCGGCCTGACCCTGCTTTCCCTCTTCGTGTTCTTCACCCACCGCGCCAACCTCTCCCGTCTCTTCAAAGGCACCGAGCCACGCTTCGGCACGCCGAAGGTCAAACCGGAGGCATGAGTTTGGTGCCGGTCCTGCCCGACAATGAGCGGCACGACTGGATCCGCCTCGCCCGCACGCAAAATGTCGGCCCCGTCACCTTCGCCCAGCAGCTGAAACGTTTCGGCAGCCCCGCCGCCGCCCTCGACGCCCTTCCCGAAATCGCCCGCCGCGCGGGTCGGGGCCGTCCGGTCGTCGCGCCCGCAATCGACGAAATCGACGCAGAAATCGAAGCAACGCAGCGGGCTGCAAGCTGGCTCGCGACATCGCCGCGGGCCTCGGCGAAGCGGGCTTTGTCACCGTATCCGGCCTCGCGCTCGGCATTGACGGCGAGGCCCATGCGGCGTCCCTGCGCACAGGCACAATCGCGGGCCTTGGCGGCGCCATCGACCATATCTACCCACCCCAGCACGAACGGCTCTACGCCGAGATCGCCGCCGAAGGCCTGATCGTCTCGGAAAGCCCCTTCGGCGACCGCGCCAAGGCCCAGGACTTTCCCAGCCGAAACCGCATCATCACCGGGCTCTCGCGCGGAGTTGTCGTCGTCGAAGCGGCCGAACGCTCGGGCTCGCTGATCTCGGCGCGCAGGGCCGGTGAGCAGGGCCGCGAAGTCATGGCGGCACCAGGATCGCCGCTCGATCCGCGCGAGGCAGGGACAAATGCCCTTATCTATCAGGGTGCTTCATTGGTCCGGCATGCGACGGACGTGCTGGAAATTCTCTCGTCGCTAAGCCACGGGCACGTTTCGGCGCCGCCTGCGGGCGCCTACGATCCTGAATCGTCCGATGAGCCCTTGCCGGAAAGCCAGATCGCCCGGGTGCGAGAGGCCCTCTGCCCCACCCCATGCCGATTGACGAAATAGCTCGCGCCAGCGGCGCGGCGCGGCGCGTTGTGCTGCAATCCTTGCAGAACTGGAACTTTCCGGCGAGGCCATCACCTTGTCAGGCGGTTTCGCGACCCACGTGGTGTGACGGCCCCCTCTGTGTCGCGAAAACACCGCCTGATGCAGGAAAATGCCGCCAGACGCCGGCGATGGCTGGACGATCCGGGCCATCACCTCTAAGCCTCCAGACAAATCAATGAACCCGGCGCAGGCACAGAGTGTCCAATCCATGCGCAAATGTGACTGAGGTAACCCCGTCTTGGCGAACTGGCTCCTTTACGCCGCTGCATTGGGCCTGGTCACATCCGGGGCCTATTCTGCCCATGCGCAGGAATCCGCATCCATTGCCCAGCCGACATCCGAGGGCGAAGATCACGTCGTCCTTGAGGCCGACTACATTTACGAAGTCCGGGACGAAAACAGCATCGTCGCCGAAGGCAATGTCGAGGCGCTGTATGAGGGCCGCATCCTTCGCGCCGACCGCATCATCTACAACAAGACAACCGACCGCGTGCGCGCCACCGGGAATGTCGTCATCATCGACACCGATGGCTCGCAGCAATTCGCCGACGAGATCGAGGTCAATTCCAACCTTGCAGACGGCTATGCCATCGGCTTCTCTGCCCGGCTGCCTGATGGCGCGACGGTGGTTGCCAATTCCGCGATCCGTCAGACCGACGGCATCAATGCGCTCGAACAGGCCATCTACACTGCCTGTCCGGTCTGTGACGAGCATACGACGCCCACCTGGTCCCTGCGCGCACGCCGCACCGTGCTCGACCAGGAAAACCAGATGATCTCCTACCGCGACGCCGTGTTTGAAGTGCTCGGCATACCGGTCTTCTACTTCCCCTATCTCGCGCATCCCGATCCGACATCCGAACGGCGGTCAGGCTTCCTCGTGCCATCGGGCGGCGTGTCCTCGAAGCTCGGGACATTCTACCAGCAGCCCTATTACTGGGCACTCTCGGAATCGTCGGACGTCACGATTGCCCCGCTGGTCAGCGCCAACGTCAATCCGCTGCTCGAACTCGACATCCGCAAACGCTTCTATTCCGGCGGCATCAAGATCAATACGAGCATCACCAACGAAGCCGATTTCGACAGTGACGGCGAGAGGTTCGGCGACGAGAAATGGCGCGGCCACATCTACGGCAAGGGCCTGTTCGCCATCTCGCCGGAATGGCAGTGGGGCTTCGGCGTCGAGACCCAGACCGATGACCTGTTCGATCGCCGCTACGACCTCGACGGCCAGGGAGAGCGGCGTGGCCTCTATTCCAGCCAGCCGCGACGCCTTCTGTCGCAAATTTTCGCGGTCGGTCAGGGCGACAACTATTACACCGATGCCGCCGTGCTCAGCTTTCAGGGCCTGCGGGAGAACGATGCGGACGGTGCCCTGCCCACGGTCGCGCCCGTCTTCTTTGGCGAAAAATACTGGGACATGGGTGATTACGGATTCGCCGCCGTGAATGTCTCGTCGGCCATGCTGACACGCGATGTCCGCGCCGACAGCCAGCGCGTCAGCGTCGGCGGCGACTGGAGCAATCTCAGCGTCCTGCCGGGCGGTTTCACGTTCAAGCCCTTCGCGGAAATCCGGGCTGACTATTATGCCCTCGATGAGGCCGTGTCGGGCGAACCGGATGTGTCACGGGCCGTCGGCAATGCCGGCGTAAAAATCGCCTATCCCCTGATCCGTCCCGGCAAGATCGTCGACATCATGGTTGAGCCGACGATCATGGCCGCCTGGGGCTTTTCCAACACCAATGATTCCGCAATTCCGAACGAGGACAGCCTCCTCTACGAATTCGACGAAGGCAGCCTGTTCGAGGCCAATGGTTTCGGCAATTACGATCTTTATGAAGGCGACGGCAAGGCGTCGGCCGGCGTCACCGCCCGCGCCGTGTTCAAGAACGGTCCCGAATTCAGCACAACTCTCGGTCGCCGCTGGCGGTCTCGCGCAGACCCGAATTTCGACGTCGCCAGCAATCTCGACGGCAGGTCATCTGACTGGGTCGCCGAGTCCACGGCTGATTTCGGCACGGCCCTGCGCGTCGATACCCGCGTGCGCCTGGACGATGACGGCTTCAAACTGAACCGTATCGACGCCCGGTTGACGACCAATTACAAGCGCCTGCGCGCGGTCGGCCAATACTACAATATCAGCGAGCGCATCAGCCCGCTCGGCACGCCGGACGAAGGCATCTTCCTGCGCGGCGAGCTAAGCGTCACAGACCGCTACTCGCTGGTCTATGGCCAGTTGCGCGACATCGCCGCGAACCTCAATGCGAAGCGGGAGTTCGGCATCGCCTATGAGGACGACTGCTCACGGTTCGAGATTATCTACCAGCGCTCGGAACTGGTCGACCGCACACTCGGGCCATCGGAAAGCATTCAGTTCCGCTTCTCGCTCAAATCCATCGGAGACTTCGGATCCAGCGAGTTTGACTGATTCGGCCGGGCGTCCGCCCCGACGGAGCGCCGCAAGCCACACTAAATTTCTGTAACGATTCAGGGATCACTGCCCTGATCCGTTGCACCCATCGACAGGACTTGTATGGTCCGCGACTGTTGCATGAATTGGGGCCCGACTGGGGACTCAGTGGAGAAGATACATGATCCGTCAGTTACTTGTTGCTGCTTGCCTGTTCACCATGTCCGCCACGGGCGTGGCCGTGGCCCAGGACGCGACGGAATCCAGCCGTCTGCCACTTGAAGGCATCGCCGCTGTGGTCAATGACAAGCCGATCTCCTTTTCAGACGTGCGCCAGCGTGCCCGTCTCCTCCTGCTCAGCGTCGGCGGCCAGCAGCCGTCCGCCGAACAGGTCCAGCAGATCACCGGCCAGGCGCTTGAACAACTCATCGACGAGAGCCTGCAGCTTGAGAAAGCCTCCGAATTCGACATGGAAATCGATGCGCGCGAAATTGACGGCGCTGTCGAGGACATGGCGCGCCAGGGCGGCAGCACCGGCGACCAGCTCAAGGCCCAGTTGCTGCAGGCCGGGGTCAATCCGGCCAGCCTCGAAGAGCAGATGCGCGCAGAAATCGCCTGGAACCGCGTGATGAGTGGCCTCTACGGATCACGCATTCGGGTATCCGATAACCAGGTCGACGAACAGATGGAACGCATGCGTTCCGCGTCGAAGACAACGCAGTATCGTGTGTCCGAAATTTTCCTCTACGCGCCCGATGACGAGTCCCGCGCACAGGCAGTGACCGCTTCGGCGGCCTTGATGGCGCAATTGAAGCAAGGCGCCGACTTCCGCGTCGCCGCTCAGCGTATCTCGTCAGCCCCCACCGCCGCAACAGGCGGCGACATGGGCTGGATTTCCCTGGACGATCTCGCACCGGAACTGGCCGAGGCCGTGACATCCGCCGCCCAGCCCGGCCTGCTTGAGCCGATCGAAGTGGAGACCGGCGTCTATATCATCCTCGTCGCCAACAAGCGCGAACCGAGCCAGGCAGTGACCAAGGTCAACCTCAAGCGTCTGTTCGTATCGGACGGAACAGACGCCGATCTCCTGGACGCCATGGACAAGATCAAATCGTGCGATGATGTCCAGAGCGTCGCCAACTCCAAGACCAATTTGCGCGCGGCTGATCTCGACGAAATAAATGTCGATGAACTGGGTCCCGAAGGCAGCGATCTCGTCAAGGCGACTGAAATCGGTCAACCAACAGCCATCTTTGCGGCGTCTGGTGGCCTTGCCGTGATGTATGTCTGTGCCCGTGAGGACGGCGCCGAAGCCCTGCCGTCGCGCGACGATCTCAAAAGCAGCCTGAAGAACCGCGAACTCGGCATGATCTCGGAGCGCGAGCTTCGCAACCTCCGCCGCGAAGCCACCATCATCTACCGATAGGGCTTGCGCAGGCGGACTTTTGCAACCAAACCTCCGCCCGTGAGCCAAAAACCTGTCCTGCCTCTTGCCCTGACCATGGGCGACCCTGCCGGGTGTGGCCCCGCCATCACGGCGGCGGCGTGGCGTCAGCTTCGCGCAGACCCCGGCCTGGCATTCTACGTCATCGGCGCGCCGGAACTCTACGCACCCGGCGTCCCCGTCCGCGAGATCGCCGCGCCGGATGAAGCCCGTGGCACCTTTGCCGACGCGCTGCCTGTCCTCGCCCTCTCCGACGTGCCGGACATCCGCCCGGGCGAGCCCGATGCCGACGCAGCCCCCGCCATCATCCGCTCCATCGCGCTGGCCACGAACCACGCCTTGGACGGCCTGGCCGCCGGTATCGTCACTAATCCGATCAACAAGGCCCTGCTCTATGGCGCAGGCTTCGTCTATCCGGGCCATACCGAATATGTCGCCCACCTCTGCGCCGAACCACATGCCAATCCCCCGCATCCAGTCATGATGCTGGTCGGCGGCGGGCTGCGCGTGGCGCTGGCCACCATCCACATGCCGCTGATGCAGGTCGGCAAGGCATTGACCGTCTCCGGCCTCGTCGAGCTCGGCCATATCGTGGCGCAGGCGATGACGCGGGATTTCGGCATCCCTGCCCCGCGCCTCGCCTTTTCCGGTCTCAATCCGCATGCGGGCGAAGACGGCACGATTGGCCGGCAAGAGATCGACATCATCAATCCGGCCGCTCACGCGCTCCGGCTCGCAGGCATCGACATAAGTGATGCGCGCCCCGGCGACACCGTGTTCGCCGAAGCCCTGTCCGGCGCCTATGACGCGGTCATCGCCATGACTCATGACCAGGGCCTGATCCCGGTCAAGACGCTGGACTTCTGGGGCGGCGTCAACGTCACGCTTGGCCTCGCGGTCGTCCGCACCAGCCCCGACCACGGCACGGCCTATGACGCCGCCGCTGCGGGTACCACGCGCCCTGACAGCCTCATCGCGGCCTTGCGCCTTGCCGCAGCCATGGCCACCGCCAGAAACCTATCCGCATGACCGACACCCATCGCCCCGACCTCACCGACGCCCCGGCCCGCAAGGCGCTCGGCCAGCACTTCCTGTTCGACCCCAGCATCCTGCACCGGACCGCCCTCGCCGCCGGTCCGGTCAAGGGCCGCGTCGTCATCGAAGTCGGCCCCGGCCCCGGCGGCCTGACCCGCGCCCTGCTCGACGAAGGTGCGGGCAAGGTGATCGCGGTCGAAGCCGACCCGCGCTTTGCCGACGCGCTCCTCCTCTGGCCCGAAGCCAAGGACGGCCGCCTGCTGGTCCTCCAGAAGGACGCCCGCAAGGTCAATTTCGAACAGCTTGTCATCGAGGCGGGCGCGACCGAGCCCGCCATGATCATCGGCAACCTTCCCTACAATGTAGGCACGCCGCTGCTCGTCGGCTGGCTCAAGGCCGGTGACTGGCGCGGCGAGATGGCCCTGATGTTCCAGAAGGAAGTTGCCGAACGCATCTGCGCCGCGCCGGGCACGGACCATTATGGCCGCCTCGCCGTCCTCGCCCAGTCGGCCACCCGCCCCCATATCGCCTTTACCCTGCCACCCGGCGCCTTCACCCCGCCGCCCAAGGTCGACAGCGCCGTCGCCGTGCTCGAGCCCCTGCCCGCAGACCAACGTTTCGAACACATCGACTTGCTTGAACAAGTCACAGGCGCCGCCTTCGGCCAACGCCGCAAGATGATGCGCGCCGCCCTCAAACCCTTCGCGAAAAAGCACGGACTGAAAGCCGCCGACTGGCTCGAAAGCGTCGGCATCGACCCGACCGCCCGCGCCGAAATCCTCTCGCA
>NZ_JBDNGN010000138.1:0-3187 GCF_041689225.1 Hyphomonas sp.
CACCAGAAATTGTTCATACTGTTCCGAATTCAATTCTCCGCTTGCCATGGCAAAATCTGAATGTCGAATTTTCCCAAGGCCGGAAACATTGCCCTCAATCTTGACGTTATAAGGGGGGGCGCTGAAAATCACACCGACCTGTTCGCCCTCAAGCAGGCGGTCGTATACCGCTTTTTCCCGAGCATCGCCGCAGGCAAGTCGGTGATTGCCCAGTTTCCAGATATAGCCGTCCTGCGTGACTGGGGACTCCGGCAACGGTACGATGTCATCATCCAGCGGATCGTTTCCGTCGACCTGCGCATCGTCCAGTTCCTCGTAAAGCTTGTCAATTTCTGGCAGCGAGAAACCAAGCGCAGGCAGGCTGAAATCGAGTTTCTCCAGTTCCCTGAGTTCAATCGCAAGCAACTCTCTATCCCATCCAGCCTCAAGTGCCAGGCGATTGTCAGCCAGAAGATATCCGGCTGTGAACCTGTCCAAGCGGCGTCCTCGACACTCGTCACCCGCCATACCCTCTCACGGCCCCCAAGGGTCTTTAGCCGGATCCCAGCCATAATCATCGTTGTCGTCCCGATCGCCCCCCACGAGCATCTCCTCCGGCCCTTCCAGCTGCGGGGTGCGGTACGTGTCCTTTTCCTGTACCCACCGAAGCAGTTGAGAGAGTGCATCGACCTGATCATCGTGGCGCGAGGAGGGGAACCCGAGGAGTTCTCCGGTAAAGTCACCCAGCCAGTGGGCGCGCTCGGGAAGGAACAATCGATCTTGCTGGATCATCGCAGCCGCGTTCATGGCGCGGGCGATTTTGTCGCCCTCGGGGCGCCGGGCTATCGGGAGCGGTACACCCTGCGGTTCTTCCGCCCGCAGTGACTGGATCAGCGCAGTCCCCGACGAGGCATCCTCGATCAGGAGGACTTTGGCGTTATATGCCCTTCCAAGCTCAATGGTCTTCGCCTTGAGCAGGTGAAATTTCAGACGCGCGCGAAACACGTCAAGAATGTAGATCTGCTTGCCCTGTATCAACGCGGTGACGCAGACAGACCAGTCGTTGAACGGATTGTCCTTGGACGCAGTATCCCATGACTGGACGATCTGGCCGTAGCCAAGGTCAATCGTTCCAGGCTTGTAATACTGGAACCATGCCGCCTCGATGATGTTGCCGTGCGCCGGAACAGGCTTCTGCTGGTACTGGCTGGCAAAAACGAGCGGATTTTCCGCCTTGCGCCTGAGCAGTAGTTCGAGGGGCTGGCGGGCAGGGTGAAGCGCGGATCCGGCGCGCCGGTGCCAGATGCGCCCGCGCGTGAGAGGAATTTCTTCGTCGCGTTCGGCGATGGCGGGCAGGCAAAGCTCATACCAACCCTCGCGTTCCTGCAATGTGCCGACCAGGTCGCCCTCATGCAGGCGCTGCATCACCACGATAATAGCGCCGGTGGCTTGGTTGTTGAAGCGCTGCGACAAAGTGCCGTCAAGCCAGCGAACAACCTTTTCCCGGGCCGGCTGCGACAGCGCATCTTGGGTTTTCATGGGATCATCAATGATTATGATGTCCGCGCCGAACCCTGTGGTCTTGCCGTCAACCGATGTCGCCATGCGCCGCCCGCCCGCACTGGTGCCGATATCATCCACCGTCCGGCGGGTCAGCACAAGGCTCGGAAAGGCCCGGCGATACCAGCTGCTCTGCATGATCTTGAGACAATCGCTGGCATGATCCTCCGCCAGATCCTGACCGTAACTGGCACACAAAAACGAAAGCGACGGATCGTGGCCCAGGCGCCAGGCGCTCCAGGCTACCGTGACCGTTCGGGACTTGAGGTGCCGAGGCGGTATGGTGATGGCCAGATGCGTGTTGTCGCCATCCTTGATCCGGTCAAGTTCATGGATCATCGCGTCGATATGCCAATTGTGCTGATATCCCCCTCGTCCGCCCAGCTCGCGAAATGCAAAGCGCAGGAAAAAGCCAAAGTCGAGGCGCAGCAGCGCGGAGATGGCGTCATCGGTGTCAACATCAGCCATCGACGCTCTCCCCGTCTTCATCGTTGTCTTCAGCAATTCCTTCAGCCGGAGCCGGATCTCCAAACAGTTTTGGATCAATGTCCAATTCCTGCGCGCGCTCCTGGAGATAGGCCTGCAGTATCTGTTTATCGCCAAGCGTGTGATAGTGCCGGTTCTGCTGCCGCGCTTCTTCAATCCGCTGGCGCCTTTTATCGACCATCTCGATTGCACGGTTTTCGCCCTTGCGGGTGGCATTGTCGATGAGACGCAGATCAACCGCATGGCTCTTGGTGACCTTGCGCTCCTTGCCATTCTCCTTGACCGGCACCTTGCGCCTGAGTTCCCGCTCGAACTCGGTGTCGGCATTGGGCACGCCTCTTTTCCGGCTTCCGCGCGGACGCCCGTCGCCGACGGCGAACTGTCCCGTTTTGGGCGGCCGGTTACGACCTATCTCGTAGGATCCATCCTCGCTGACATTGCCCTCCTTATAGGGTTTGCCATCCTTGCGACGCCCCTCCCGGGGTGGCTGCTTATCGTCATCCCCGTTCATGATCCTTCTCCCAGCCGCGCCTTCGCGACTTCATGAAACGGCGTGATCCCGTCCAGCAGCGGCTCGCAGCCGGTGGCCTCTGCGGTGCGGCGCAGGATGACGTCGGCGTACACGGGATCGAGCTCGATCGCCCGGCCGCGCCGCCCTGTCATCTCGCAAGCGGCAAGAATGGTGCCGGATCCGGCGAAGGAATCGAGCACGATGTCGCCGCGCCGGGAACAGTCCAGAATGGCATCGGCAATCATCTGTTTTGGCTTGACGGTCGGATGATCAGCCAGATCCTCCATCCGCCCTGCACGAAATGTGTTGGCGGAGGGATATCTCCAGACATTGCAGCGATTTCTCCGGCCGAGCGCAATATTGCTGATATGCGTGCCCGGATTCACCTTGAAGACATAGCAAAGCTCATGGGCCGATCTGTAGAACGCGCCCATTCCCGGATTCTTGGCCCATACAATCATGTTTTTGAGTTCATGGAAAACGCCCTGCGCGGCATCAAGCATATAAGGCGCGCCGCGCCAGTCCATGAAGACAAAGGCAATGGCCCCCGGCGCGCAGTGCGCGGCCATCGCCTTGAAGGCTGGACGCAGCAGCGTCATGCCGAACTCGGACAGCGACACTTCGCCTGCGCCCATTACGAAATTGTCATGC
>NZ_JBDNGN010000139.1:0-10396 GCF_041689225.1 Hyphomonas sp.
CTTGCGCGCCGCTGCCGCCCGAAACTTCGACGATCTCGAAACCGCCATCGCAAACATCTGCAATCTCTACGACCCAAAGGAATGCTGGAACTATTTCAAGGAAGCCGGATATGTGTCAGATTAATCGCACGGTGCTCTAGGGCGGCGTGCCGAAAAGTGGGCACCGGTTTTCGGGAACACGCCGTGACCAATAAGAACTTAGAGCATCCTGCGCGCAGGATGCTCTAAGCCTCGGCTGCCTTCGCCGCGCCATCGCGTTCCATCAGGAAGCGCGGGCCCGGCCCGAGCCGCGCGGCTCGGTCATCCGGATTATAGAGCGCGCAGTTCGACAGCGACAGGCACCCGCACCCGATACACACGTCCAGTCGGTCCCGCATCAGTTCCAGTGTCTCGATCTGTGCGTCCAGCCGTTCGCGGAAGAGGGCGCTGATCTCCGACCAATCGCTCTTGGTCGGCGTTCGCTCCTGCGGCAGGTCTGACAGCAGGTCGCCAATCTCGGTGATCGAGAAGCCAAGCTGTTGCGCAATCATCACGAAAGAGAGGCGCCGCACGTCCGAGCGCAGGAAGCGGCGCTGGCCACCGGCATTGCGCATCGCCCGGATCAGGCCCTTGTCCTCGTAGAACCGGATTGCCGACACCGACACGCCCGTGCGCGATGCCAGCTGGCCGATGGGAATGAGATCAGTTGTTTTCATGAGCTGCCGCATAGCAAAGAAAATGCTTGACCTCAAGTAAGGTTTAGGAATTATCAAAGGGGTCCATCACTAAGAGGGCGGGCAATTTCCGCTCCTGAAAAAGGACCAGACCCATGACCATCGCGACCCTTGAACACGTCAATATCACCGTCAGCGATGTCGATCGCACATCCCGCATGCTGGAGCGCATCTTTGGCTGGCATGTCCGCTGGAAGGGACCGTCGATCAACAATGGCCGGACCGCCCATGTCGGCACCGACACGGCCTATATCGCCCTCTACTCGCCCGGCGAAACGGATGAACTGGACCAGGTGTCCTACAATGTGCAGGGCGGCCTCAACCATGTCGGCGTGATTGTCGACGACCTTGCCGCCGCCGAGCGCCGCGTCTTCGACGCCGGCTTCGTCACCCATTCCCACCAGACCTATGATCCGGGCAGCCGCTTCTATTTCCACGACTATGACAATGTCGAATACGAAGTCCTGTCCTATGCCTGAACGCGAAAGGCCCGGCCTCTTGATGGGGCCGGGCGCTCCGACGTCCGGGCGTGATAATATCTTTGCGTATGTTCAGCCTCTTGAGCGTGTGGAATTAATCATACGCAGCGGGGCCAGGCTTGTTCGCCAATCAGTTGAACGGCGGGTTCAAGGCCGCGCAGCGCTGTCTAGCATCTCGCCGGCATAGCGCGCCCGCGGCCGGATCAGTGAGCCGGTCTCGATCTGCTCCATGGCATGGCCCAGCCAACCGATGGATCGTCCGATGGCAAACACGCTGAAGGCAGCATCAGTCGGTAGGGCAAAGCGCTGTGCCATGGCACCGATGGCGAAATCCACGTTCGGGTACTCACCGCTTTCATTTGCAACTGCCGACAGGATATCGGCGAGTTTTTCCGGCACCTCGAAGTGCGCGAGGAGTTCGGTCGCGCGCGGGTCGCCGCCCGGATACAGCGGATGGCCGAAACCGGGCAGGGCGCGTCCCTCGTCGAGGCGGGCACTGACGGCGACGCCGGCCCCCAATAGCCGGGCCTCACTGAGGAATGCCAGTACGCCGTTGACGGCCGCACCGTGCAGCGGCCCGGACAAGGTCGACAGGCCCGCCAGTGCGCAGGCTGACAGTGACGCGCCCGTCGAAGCGGCCACCCGCGCCGAAAAGGTCGAGGCATTGAGCTCATGGTCGAGCATCAGGATCAGCGCCCGGCGCACAAGGTCGGCGCCGTCTGGGTCAAGCGCCCAGGCGGCCCCCAGGCGCTTATGGATCGGCCCATCGCCAGTGCCGCCCGTCGCGGCATCGACCAGCGTTTCCAGCACCGTCGCCGCATCCGTCGCCAGCATGGCCCGTGATCGTCCGCGTGCGTGCGGGTCAGTCCCGGCTCGCGTTGCCAGCGCTGTGAACAGGCGGGCCTTTAACGGGCCGTTGGTCACAGGCGGCATGCCAGGGCGCGGCGCATAATCGGCTGCCCAGAAATGCGCAGCCGCCGCTTCCAGCGTGGCTGTCTGCGAAAGGTCGATCGCATCCACCCCGCGATAGCAGAGTCGCCCTTCTGCGATCACCGTCAGCTTCGAGGTCAGCACCGGCTCGCCCCAGGCGATCGAGGCGCGGGCAATCTCGGCGGCGCGTTTCGGCCCGGACCGGCGTGATGCCAGCCGCTCGATATCGTCGGCGCTGTAAAGCGAGCGGCGAGGGTCTTCCGGATCTGGTCGTGCTTCCAGCCGGCCCCGGCTGACATAGGCATACAGCGTCTGTGGCCGCACACCGAGCTGGCGAATGGCCTCTGCCGAACTGATCCACGCCATCTCACGTCCTTACATTGATTATATTGATCAAGATTGACGATATACCGTCCGGCGCCGATCTCCAGACCAGAAATTCAAGGAGGAATGAGAATGAGTCAGGGTCTGGATGATATAATCGCCGCCGAAACGCGCCTGTCCTCGGTCGACGGAGCGCACGGCATACTGGTCGTGAAAGGCTTCTCGCTGGACCAGATCGCTGGGCAGAAGTCGTTTGAGGACGTCGCTTGGCTGCTGTTTGGCGGCCTGTTCGACGACCTGCCCGACGCGCGCACGTTCGCGGCCCAGCTTGGCCATGACCGCAGCGAGGTGTTCGACCTCGTGCGATATATCGATGACGGTATCCTGGCTTTGCCGCCGATGGATGGCGTGCGCGCGATCATGGCCCGGATCGCGGATGGGGAAGACCTTGCCACGGCGACGCGGCTGCTGGCCGCGCCGGCAGTGCTGCTCCCGGCTTTCCTGCGCTTGCGTGAAGGACAGCCCCCCCTCGCACCGGACCCGCGCCGCGGACATGCCGCGGACATGCTGCACATGCTGAACGGACAGGTGGCAGGCCCCGAAACCGTCGGCGCGCTCGACACATACCTCGTGACGGTCGCCGACCATGGCCTCAATGCCTCGACCTTCGCCGCCCGCGTCGTCGCCTCGACCTGGTCAGGCCTGACATCGTCCGTGCTCGCAGGCTTCGCAGCGCTGAAAGGCCCGCTTCACGGCGGCGCCCCCGGGCCGATCATCGCTATGCTGGACGGAATTGCGACGCCGGATAATGCCGAGGCATGGATCGAAGCGGCCCTTGCGCGCGGCGACCGGCTGATGGGTTTCGGCCACCGTATCTACAAGGTTCGAGATCCGCGTGCCGACGCACTGAAAGCCGCCGTCCGGCGCATGGCCAAAGGCTCGAACCTGCTGCCCGGCCGCTTGAAACTGGCTGAAGCGGTCGAGCAGGCAGCGCTCGAAATCCTGCACCGGCACAAGCCCGACCGGCCGCTCGATGTGAATGTGGAATTCTACACCGCGCTGCTGCTTGAAGCGCTCGGCTTCCCGCCGGATGCGTTCACGGCGGTGTTCGCCACCGGCCGCACCGCAGGCTGGCTCGCCCATGCCCGCGAGCAGCGCCTCACCGGGCGTCTCATCCGCCCGCAATCATCCTATGTCGGACCAGAGCCCGCCGCAGCAGCCTGAGAGATCAGGCCCGCTGCGGTGTCAGGGCGCCGTGGCAATGCTTGTATTTCTTGCCGGAGCCGCACGGACAGGCCGAATTGCGCGGCGTGTTCGACCAGTCATCCTCGGCCTGGAACAGCGCCGGGCAGGGGCCGGTATTGCCGACTGGGTCACCCGGCGACATTTCGTTGGAGCCGGTATCCGGATCCAGGTGCAGTTCGCGCATCGGCGCCAACGGCGGCGGTGAGGCCGGACGCTGGGCTTCGGGGGCCTGCACACGGATATGCATCAGCGAGCGCGTGACCGTCGCGCGCAGCTCGTTCAGCAGGCTGTAGAACAGGTTGAAGGCCTCTTCCTTGAACTCGTTCAGCGGGTCGCGCTGGCCATACGAGCGCAGGTGGATCACCGAGCGCAGCTGGTCGATCTGCTGCAGGTGTTCGCGCCAGCGTAGGTCCAGGACCTGCAGCAGGACCTGTTTCTCGATCCGGTGCATCTGCGCTTCGCCAACCTGGGTCGCCAGGTTTTCATAGGCCTTGGTGACGTGTTCGCGAATGCGTTCGGCGATTTCCTGGTTGGCGACGCCTTCCTCGGCGGCCCATTCGGCAATCGGCAGGTCAAGCGCGAGATCGGTTTGCAGGGTCTCCGTCAGCCCGGCAATGTCCCACTGTTCGGCATAGGCCTTTTCCGGCATCGTACGCAGCACGAGCGCTTCGATCACATGATCGCGCATCTCGCTGATTGTCTCGGAAACATCATCGGCGCGCATGAATTCCATGCGCTGCTCGAAGATCGCCTTGCGCTGGTCATTGATGACATCGTCATATTTCAGGACGTTCTTGCGGATCTCGAAATTGCGTTCCTCGATCTTGCGCTGCGAGGTTTCCATGGCCTTGTTCATCCAGGGATGGGTGATGCCCTCGTCTTCCTTGATGCCGAGGCGGCGCATCACGGCGTCCATACGCTCGGCGGCAAAGATCCGCATCAGGTCGTCTTCGATGGAAATATAGAACTTGGACCGGCCCGGGTCGCCCTGACGGCCGGTACGCCCGCGCAGCTGGTTGTCGATGCGGCGGCTTTCGTGGCGCTCGGTGCCGAGCACGTAGAGCCCGCCAGCATCCAGCGCACGCTTCTTCTTCACTTCGATATCAGCCTTGATCTGCGAGGTGAGCATCGACAGCTCGCTCTCGGTCAGGTCTCGGCCAAGCTCTTTTTCCTTGGCGGCCTTTTCATGTTCGACACGCATGTCGAAATTGCCGCCGAGCTGGATGTCGGTACCGCGTCCGGCCATGTTGGTGGCAACCGTGATCGCGCCCGGCACACCGGCATTGGCGACGATGAAGGCTTCCTGCTCGTGATGGCGAGCGTTCAGAACCTTGTGCGGGATCTTGGCTGCCGTCAGCAGGCTGGACAGGATTTCCGATTTCTCGATCGAGGCGGTGCCCAGAAGGATTGGCTGGCCCTTGGCCTGGCACTCCTTCACCTCCTTCACGATCTCCTTGTATTTCGCTGCGGCGGTCCGGTAGACGACGTCGTCGTCGTCGATCCGCTTGATTTCCTTGTTGGTCGGCAGATCGACTACTTCCAACTTGTAAATATCGTGGAATTCGGACGCCTCGGTCAGCGCCGTACCGGTCATGCCGGCCAGCTTCTTGTAGAGGCGGAAATAGTTCTGGAACGTGATCGAGGCCAGCGTCTGGTTCTCGGGCTTGATATCGACCCGTTCCTTGGCTTCGATGGCCTGGTGCAGGCCTTCGGACAGGCGGCGGCCTTCCATCATGCGGCCGGTGAACTCATCGACCAGCATGACCTGGTCATCCTTGACCAGATAGTCCTTGTCCTTGTTGTACAGCTTGTGCGCGCGCAGGGCCTGGTTGGCGTGGTGCACGAACGAGATATTGGTCGGCTCCCACATCGAGCCTTCGAGCAGGCCGGCTTCCACCAGCCAGTTCTCGATCTTCTCGGTGCCGGTTTCGGTATAGGTGACCGAACGCTGCTTCTCGTCGAGTTCGAAATCCTCGGGTTCGAGGCGCGGCATCAAATTGTCGAGTGCAATGTAAAGCTCGGAGCGGTCGTCTGTCGGGCCGGAAATGATCAGCGGCGTGCGGGCTTCGTCGATCAGGATCGAGTCGACTTCATCGACGATGGCGTAATGGTGTCCGCGCTGGGCCATCTGCTCCAGCGAATATTTCATGTTGTCGCGCAGGTAGTCGAACCCGAACTCGTTATTCGTGCCGTAGGTGATGTCAGCCGCGTAGGCGGCCTTGCGTTCGTCGTCGGTCACGCCGTGCACGATGATGCCGGTCGTCATGCCGAGGAAGCCGTAAATGCCGCTCATCCATTCGGCGTCGCGCCGGGCCAGGTAGTCGTTGACCGTGATGACGTGCACGCCCTTGCCTTCGAGCGCGTTGAGGTAGACCGCGAGCGTTGCCACCAGCGTCTTGCCCTCACCGGTGCGCATCTCGGCAATCGCGCCGGAATGCAGGATCATGGCGCCCATCATCTGGACGTCGAAATGGCGCATGCCGAGGGACCGGCGCGAGGCTTCGCGCACGACTGCAAAGGCTTCTTCCAGCAGGCTGTCGAGGGTGGCGCCATCGGCCAGCCGCTTGCGGAATTCCACGGTCTTGGCTTTCAGCGCCTGGTCGGACAGCGCTTCCATCATCGGCTCGAGGGCGTTGATCCGGTTGACGCGGGCGCGGAGGGGCTTCAGCTTGCGGTCGTTGGCAGAACCAAAAATCTTGCGGGCTACGGAAAGCATATCAGGCGGCACCAATCGATCTGGGCGAACAAAACACTTAATCCTGTCAGCGACGTATGGCAGGACATTTGCGGGGTCTTCCGCAGCGCTTACACTGGTCAGAAGGTCTCGACCAGTGTGAGGGTCAGACTTAAGAACGCGGCCAAGGGGTGTCAATGCGACGCTCTCAGCGATTACGGGAGATAACGGTGCTGTTTTTCAAGGCAAATACGGTCGCCCTCGCGCGACTGGCCTGCGGCGCGGCGCTACTTGTACTGTGCGCCTGCGGCAATGGCGACGAAGCGGAGGTTCCGGTCCAGGTCGACGGTGCGGCTGCGGCGTCCGTCAATGGCGAGAAAATCTATGTCAGCGACGTGGAACTCGAGGCCGTCGCGCGGGGCCTGATCCCTGCCGGCCAGGTGCTTGACCACAAGAGCCAGGAATACAAGACCGTGCTCGACCAGCTGGTCGACCAGAAACTGATGGCGCAGGAGGCCGTGCGGCGCGGAATCGACCAGGATTCAGCCGCCAAACGCCGCCTCCACATGGCGCGCGAACGCATTCTCGGCAATCTCCTCGTCGAGGACCTGGTCGCCCGTGAAGTCACCGACGCCCGGATCGACAGGATGTATGCCGAACAGGTCACCCTGCAACAATCGAACGACGAGGTGTCGATCGCGCACATCCTGTTCGCCTCGGAGGAAGAAGCCCGGGCGGTCTATGACGAGATCCAGGACGGCGCGAGCTTCGAAAGCATGGCGCGGGCGCATTCCAAGGATTCCGCCACGCGCATGGAAAATGGCAGCCTCGGCTATGTCTCGCCAAACGACCAGATGGACCCGTTCCCGGTGATGATTGCCAACACGCCGGAAGGCGGGATATCGGACCCCTTCCTCAGCGCCGACGGCTGGCACATTCTCAAGGTGAAGAACCGCCGCACCCGTGCACCCAAGACGCGCGACGAGATGCGGCCTGAAATCGTCACCTTCCTGACATTGAACCAGATCAGCAAGATCCTGCGCGAACTGCGCACGCAGGCCGTCATCCAGGAAGGTGGCCCCGGCACGGCCAGTCCGCCCGCCACGCCACTTTCGCTGGGTGAGGATGTCGCCCCGCCCGAAGACACGGCCTCCGATGCCCCTGAAGGAAATGAATTGTGAACCTGAAGCCGTCCCCGTTTGCCCCCGCAAGCTTTCCGGTCCTGCCAGTGGTCAAGGGCGTGCGCGCCGCCACCGGATCGCGCGGCTTCTATGCCCGGCGCGGTATCACCCGCGATGATGTGTTCCTGTTCGCCTTTGACGAAGGCACCACCTGCGCTGGCGTCTATACGATGTCGCGGACGTCGTCGGCCGATGTGCTCTGGTGCCGCGAGGCATTGGGTGAAGGTGGCGGCGCTGCCCGGGCCTTGATCGCCAATTCCGGCAACTCCAATGCGTTCACTGGACCAAAGGGCGTGGAGAAGAACGAGGCAACCCTGAAGGCACTGACCGGTGCCCTCGGTATAGCCCGCAATACGTGTTTCATCGCTGCGACCGGTGTGATCGGTGAGCCGCTGCCAGACCCGAACTATGTCGGGTCCTTCGTGCCAGACCTGGCAAACCGTCTGGCGGCACCTGATTGGCAAGCCTGCGCCCGTGCCTTCATGACCACAGACACCTATCCCAAGGCGTCCGGCCGCACGGTGGATGTCGCCGGCGTGCCCACAGCCTTTGCGGGCATTGCCAAGGGCTCGGGCATGATCGCGCCGAACATGGCGACCATGTTGTCCTACGTCTTCACCGACGCCGCAATCGATGCCGACCTGCTGCAGGACCTGCTCGAAGACATCGCGGACGAGACCTTCAATTCCATTACGGTGGACGGCGATACGTCGACGTCCGACACGCTGATGGTCTTCGCCACCGGCGCCACCGGCGAACCCGTCATCGCAGCGCGTGAGGATGAACGCTTCCCGGCCTTCGCAGCCGCCCTCCACGCCACCTGCCTCGACCTCGCCCTGCAGGTCGTCAAGGACGGGGAAGGGGCCAGCAAGTTCGCCACGGTCCGTGTCGAAGGCGCTGAATCGCAACTCTCCGCCAAGATCGTGGCTTGCGAGATTGCCAATTCGCCGCTGATCAAGACGGCGATGGCGGCGGGAGACGCCAATTGGGGCCGCGTCGTGATGGCCGTCGGCAAGTCGCTCGAACCGATCGTGATGGAAAAGCTCGCGATCTGGTTCGATGATGTCCAGGTCGCAAAAGGCGGCGCCCGCGCGCCGGACTATGACGAAGCGGCGGCCAGCGCTGTCTTTGCCCGGCCGGAATTCACCATCCGTGTCGACCTCGGCGTTGACGCATTCTCGGCGACCGTCTGGACCTGCGACCTGACGCATGGCTATGTCGACATCAATGGCGCCTACCGGACATGACGCGTCCGCTCGTGCTGGTCGTCGCCGCGGCGCTCTACAATGACAAGGGCGAAATCCTGCTCGCCCAGCGCCCGGAAGGCAAATCCATGGCGGGCCTCTGGGAATTTCCGGGCGGCAAGGTCGAAACCGGCGAAACGCCGGAACGGGCACTCGTGCGCGAACTGCATGAGGAACTGTCGATCATGGTTGAAGAGTCCCATCTCGAACCGCTCACATTTGCCAGTCACGATTATCCGAATTTTCACCTACTTATGCCATTGTTCAGCTGTCTTGTTTGGACAGGCGACGTGAATCCCAGGGAAGGGCAATCCTTCAAATGGGTCGCGCCATCTGCCCTGCACGACTATCCGGCGCCAGCGGCAGATATTCCTCTGTTCGATGTGCTTTCGGGAGCGAGACCTGGGAGGGTCTGAGATGGGACTGAGGACTCTGCTTGTTCGTTTCGCTGCTGATCAGCGCGGGGCCACGGCGCTGGAATACGGATTGATTCTCGGTGTGATGGCCTTGGCCATTGTCGGTGGGATTGGGGCTGTCGGGGCCGTCACGTCGGGTTCGTTCGAGGATTCGTCTGCGGCTCTGGAAACGGCCAAGGGCTCCTGATCCAGCCCGCTTCCTTTTAGTTTTCCCCGCTCTGCCTTCGCAAAGCGTCTGCGAGGCTGACCGTCGCGCTGCCCGGTTTCAGCGGTTTCGGCTGGCTTGGCGCCGGTGCCCAACCTGATAGGAAGACGATCTCGAACGTCGCCCGTATGCGTCCGTCCGGATCGCTGAACCGTTCGGCATAGAGCTCCGCCATCCGCATCAGCACGCGCCGCGGCAGGGGTTGGCCAATGCCCCGTGTAAACGCGGCCCGCTCCCCCATGCCCTTGAGGTCTGCCAGCAAGCCGAACACGCTGTCATAGCGAACCGTCAAACTGTCCCGATCGACCACAGGAAGGGCAAAGCCCGCCCGTTGCATCAGTGCGGCCATGTCCGACAGAGCCGGCAGCGGTGACAGGCGCGGCGCCAGTCCGCCCACAAGATCGCTTTCGGCTTCGGTCAGGCATGTGCGCAGCTCGGCCAGCGTCCCGGCGCCAAACAATGCTCCCAGGAACAGGCCGTCCGGCTGCAGCACGCGGCGCACCTGCACAAGCGCACCCGGCAGGTCGTTGACCCAGTGAAGCGACAGTGCAGACACGACCAGGTCGAAACTGGCGGGGTCATAGGGCAGGGCCTCCTCGTCGGCGACCTCGGCGTCCAGACCGCGTGCCCGTGCCTGCGCCACCATCCCCGGCGACGGATCTGTCGCCCGCATCACCGCCACCTTGCCGCCCCCTTGCAGCAGGCCGGCCACCCCCCCGTCATGCCCGCCAAGTTCCACTCCCGACCGGAAAGTGTGCGATGTGTCGTCCAGCCGGTCGACCAGGTCTCTCGACACGCGCGCTTTCAGGAAGGAATAATCCCCAAAGCGCGGCGCTGCGGTGTCACGGCGGCGCACCAGGAGGTCGCGGTCGAACAGGCGCGGCGGGGCTTTTGGAGTGGCAGGAGGGCTCATGCAAGGCGATATGGACCGGCGTCAGGTCCGCGCAAAGGGCTTTCTGCGGGCGATTGCAGACTTTCTTTGGCC
>NZ_JBDNGN010000140.1:0-3755 GCF_041689225.1 Hyphomonas sp.
GACTGACACCAGGGACGATATCAGGACTGGCCGGCAGCTTTTCCGGGCGTACAGGGCGCACGCCATCTTTAGCACCAACTGGACCAAGGAAGCACAATTTGAACCCGAATCCAGCCTCTCGGGCCACAATGCATGTCAGGCCGTCTCCACTGATCGAGCTCGAATCCATTTCCGTTTCCTCATGTTTGTGCCGCGGTTAGAACGCGTGCGCTTCGATCAAGCCTATCGCAATCCATCGAGCATGATTTAACTATATGCAAATCAGAACTGAATATTGGCGCGCCTCATGGATGAAGACAGAACAGTCGTAACGCTGGAGGGACGCTCGCGGACGCTGTTCCGCCGCGACCATATCAAGTCCGATGGACGTAAGGTTTCGCTCTACGGATTTGAGTCACCTTCAGGCAAGGTGGGTCCTGAGCTTGTCGGTTTCGGTAATCATAGCTCCGAACTTCGCCGCGACCCGCTTCGCAACACGTGGGCCATATACTCGCCCCACCGCCAATCAAGAACGTTCATGCCGGCCACAGCAGCTGATCCGCTCGCCCCCGAGCGCCCGGGATCGGCGCCCACAGAGATACCCTTTTCGGAGTTCGAACTCGCCGTCTTCGACAACCAGTTCTCCAGCCTTCAAGCTGATGGAGGCGCATCGAAGCCAAGCCGATGGGCAACCGGCTCTGCATATGGACGATGCGAAGTAATTGTCTACACCGCTGAATCCGAAGGCAGCCTTCAAAGTATAGGACAAGAGCGGCGCGTATTGCTTATTGAAGCGCTTATCGACCGGTATAAGTCGCTTTTCGAGGGTGGCGCAGCATATGTCTTGCCATTCGAGAACCGAGGCCAGGAAGTTGGCGTGACACTGCCACACCCTCATGGTCAGATCTACGCGTTTGCCATTGTTCCGGAGCCACAGGCGGCGGCTGCGCGGGCGTTCGCAGCCGGCTATGACTTGGTTGCGGACCACGCCTCTTGGGACGGCGCTTTCGATATCGCATCAGACGATGGCTTCGTGGCCTTCTCTCCACCCTTCGCTCGGTTTCCCTTCGAGACATGGATCATGCCTAGCCGGCCCTGTCGGGGGCCCTGGGACCTGAACGCAGATGGTATAGAGGCCCTCGCCCGCATGCTCGGTGATATCCCGCGACGGCTCGACAGCCTATTCGGCGCGCCCATGCCCTACATGATGAGCTTTCAGGCTGCACCGCGTGAGGCCGGGGATGAGTTTCAGTTCACCGTCCAGTTCTTCCCGATCATGCGCGATGCGGGCCGCCTTAAATATCTTGCCAGTGTGGAACAGTTTACGGGTGTCTTCACAGTCGATGTCGTACCGGAACAAGCAGCCGAAAGGCTCCGGGTACTATGACAAACCCATCCAGTCTCGTCACGCGGGAGGCGACGGTTCCGTGCCGAGTGAACCTCATCGGTGAGTGGATCGATTTCAATGGCGGCACCGTTTTGCCGATGGCGTTGGCACCATCCGCGACCGTGCAGATAACCGCCAACGGAACGGCCCTGGACGGGATCAAATCCACGAACTTCGCGGTGAGTCAAAATTTTACCATCGATGCACCCGCAGAAGACCATTGGTCGGATTATGTTCGCGGCGCCTTGCAGTATGCGCGAAGTCGAAACTGGATCGAGAGTGGACAAGACGTGAGCGTCGAAAGCACCATTCCTGTTGGGGCCGGGCTGTCATCGTCAGCTGCCATCATCGTAGCAACGCTAAAAGCTGCAAGCAGTGGCCTTGCAGACGTAGATGGAGAGGCGCTGGCGTTCGCAGCGAAGGAAATCGAGAACAACTTTATCGGTGTGCCCTGCGGTATTATGGACCAGATGGCTGTGGCACTGGGAGAGCCCGGTACGGTGCTGGCGCTTGATACCCGGGATTGTTCCTACGCGCTGCTGGACCTGCCGGAGGCATGGTCGGTTGTCGTTATTCATTCAGGTGTCCGTCGGGCCCTTTCCGACGGGCGCTACCGAGTCCGGCGCGACCAATGCCTTGAAGCGGCCGCAACACTTGGCGTGGATTACTTATGCGAGGCCAGCCTGTTGTCTATCGACGCTCTCGATGCACCGCTCCTCAACAGAGCCCGACATGCAATATCTGAGGCCGCGCGATCAAGGGACGCCATAGCAGCGCTACGCACAGGTGACCGTTCCAAATTCGGTAGATTGATGAATGAAAGCCACGACTCGCTTCGCGAGGATATGGCGGTCTCCACCCCCGAAATCGACCAACTCGTTTGCGACGCTGTCAGCCTTGGCGCTGACGGCGCACGCATCACAGGTGCGGGATTCGGTGGCTGTATTGTGGCGCTTGTTGAGCCGGAACGCGTGGAAACTTGGTGGAACGCGCTCAAACTTCGACATCCTTCAATCGAGCGGATCATTTGAGTGCGGACCTCTGAACAGACGGAGATTTCCTCGCACGATTGGCACGTCAAGTTCGATGCCGCGCGGGAGGGATTGTCAAAGGAACCGGGCTTGGGGTGATCGATCTCAGCAAGCAGCCTCCTTCATGTCGAAAAATCTGTTCCACTACTTCAAAACGTCGCGTGCAATCGTCCAGCTTGGCGGGCTAAACTACGTCAGATTTCCACTGGCGCTCCGAAACGTTGAAGACCTTCTTCATGAGCGCGGGATCGATATCTGCTACGAAAGCGTCCGTCTCTGGGTCGATCGGTTCGGCACATACTTCGCACACAAGATCAGGAGACGGCGCTCCGAGTCGATGCGAAGAATCCCGCAATGGCGGTGGCACCTGGACGAGGTCTTCGTGAAGATCTGCGGCGAGAGGCACTATCTCTGACGAGCTGTCGACCACGAAGGAGAAGTCCTTGAATCCTACGTCACTGATACGGCTGCTGAGTTGAAATTCCTGAAGAAAGCAATGAAGCGCTATGGCAGCCCGGATGTCGTCCTTGCGGGCAAGCGCCCCTGTTATCGAGCGGCTATGAAAGCGATCGGGAATGAGAAGCGCCAGGAAAACGGACACCATCTCAATAATCGGGCGGAGAACTCGCACTGATATTGCCAAAGGAAATGACATTTCTAGTGTTTGATAGCCGATTGTTTCCTGTTGCTCTTCTCCGCACCGTAGTTGCCACAGCGTGGTTCGCCGGAAATTGGGGCGACGGCGCAAGCAGCACCGTTCTGAATTTCCTCCTTTGACAATACCCCGCAAAGCATCAGGCACTGGTCTCGGCCGCATCCTCCTTCAACCAACGTAGCAGCGAGCGCACCATGAACACGCCCGAAATCGCTATCGGAAGGCCTGCAAGGAGCACCGCCGACTGAACGACTTTCAGTCCACCAATAAACATTAAGCCTACTGGAAGCAGTCCAAGAATACCGGCCCAGAACAAACGGTGCCAGCGAGCGGGGTCTTCGCCAGCGTGCAAGGCCTGCGTAGCCGCCGAGGCGAGCGTATAGCTTGCGGAATCATAGGTCGTCGCCACGAAGACAGTTGTCACTGCAACGAAAATTGCCAGGGCCACTTTTCCGAATGGAAGATGAGCGATCACGGACGCGATGGCAGAGGCGGCGTCGTCGTGAACCATGTCGACGACCGGCAGTGCGCCTGTAAGCTCAAGGTGCAAAGCGTAGTTTCCAAAGATTATATAGAACGCCCATACACCGAGGCTGCCAAACACCGACATCCCAAGCAGAACCTGGCGGATGGTACGGCCTTTCGAAATTCGCGTGACGAATATTCCGACAAAGGGAGCGAACGCAATCCACCAGGCCCAGTA
>NZ_JBDNGN010000141.1:0-2786 GCF_041689225.1 Hyphomonas sp.
CATGTCGGCGACCTGTTCGCGATAGGCGGGGTTGTCCTCGAAATAGTGCGCGCCTGGGACGAGTTGCAGTTCGCGGTCGTCCATCGCGATCGCGTCGAAAATGGAGCGGGCGTCGGAGGGAAAGACCCCGGCGTCGCCTGTGCTTTGGATCACGAGTGCCGGAACCGCCAGCTTGGCCAGGTGGGATGCGCCCTTGCAATTCGACGTTTCGAGGCTCCACATGTCCAGCCATGTGCGCAGGCTGCTTGTCCGTCCGATCGAGGGCGTCCGGTTGGCCTTTGCCGGATCACCGCGATAGCAGAAGTTCGCGGGTCGGTCCGAGGGATCTATCGCCGGATCCATGAAGCGCAGGTCTGCCCAGCAGCGAAAGACCGGAAATATCCGGTCCAGCGTGCCGGCGGCCTGCAACCGCGCGAGCTCTTGCTGCGCCCATGCGGTTATACGGTGATTGCGCGCGACCTGCGCAGCGCGATATCGCGAGATGAATTCAGCAGAATAAGGCGGATGGTTTTCGCCCTCGAACGGGTCAAGCTCCGGAATGAGGGACAAGGGATCACCCTCATCCGCGATGGAAGGATCCATCCAGGCTGTCAGCACTTCCGGCCGACCGAGGTGAGCATTCAACGAGATGTAGAGATCGGCAGGCAGCAATCGCTCCACGTCGTCATACCTTGCCCGGGGGCCTCCGAGGCTCGGCTCGGTGGCTTCGGCCTGATAGACGGCCATCAGCGACCCGCCGCCCGAATTGCCGAGAATCACGATCGTCTCGACACCTGCGACTTCGCGCAGCCATCGTACGCCTACAGAGATATCCGTGATGGCATCTGCCAGCATGAAGAGGTCTTCATTGGCGCGATACCGCGTGTTCCAACCCAGAAAACCGATGCCGCGTTCGGTAAAGCTGCGTGCCAAGTAACGTTCGGAAAAATCAACGTTGTAATGGGTTGCGATTATAGCGATGCGTGGACGCTCCGAGGCTGGTTGCCAGTACAGTCCCTGGCAGGGCTTTCCGCCCGCAAGGGCAGCCCTGGCTGTCCGGGACTCGGATGAGACGAAGTCGATGCGGAACGGATATTCTTGTGTAATCACGTCGTCTTTCCGTCGGCTGAATTGCCCCGCAGGCGCCGGTACATATCAACAAGGGTGACGAAAAATCTGGATAAGTCCAGCCCATTCCAGGTCGCTGATAGACTTCAGGTGCGCCCTTAGCGGCTTTTTTTGCTCGGTTCGAAGGTCAGCGGAGGACCCCAGTCCTGCGCGAGGGCGGTTGCAGCTCGCATGACCGATCGCTTGCCGACACGGGCCACGAGCTCATCTGCCATGAGGCGCATGGCGTGCTGGGCATCGCGGCGCATGGCTTCGCCGGTCTTGGTCAGTTGGACAAGCTTCACACGCCCATTGTCCGGGTCATCGACCAGCGCAACCATGTCGATCGCCACCATGGACTTGATTGTCTTGTGGATCGCCTGACGGCTGATGCCGAGGCGCCGGGCGATGTCTGAAGGATAGCGCACGCCCATGACGATATTGGCCATGACCATGGATTGGGGGCGCGTGACAGTCGGCCAGCCGCGCGAACGCAGATAGTTCTGAAGCCCCTCGTCGAACCAGTAGAAGCCCTGCAACAGGGTCAACAGCATTTGCTCAATGCCTATCGTTTCAAGATCACTATCTGTCATGGCGCTTTCTATACAGATACGAAAAGCCAATGGCTACGGTCCCTTGTTCGCTGGTGCAATACTCTCGGGTGGTATTGTTCTGGAATTTCTGGATTTTTCCAGATCGCGCAATGAATTTCGTCAGGCTGTATGTCAATTTAGTTGATGAAAAGTGCGGATTTGTGTTAGAACGGATTTCTAAAGTGACGGCATATGAAGCCGCCGAATTCAACTGGAGGATATACCCATGTCGCAAGCCGAGCCTGGCGCGTTCGAATTCCTGGGAGTCAATCACCTCGCACTTGTGTGCAAGGACATGGCGCGGACGGTCGAATTCTATCGCGATAAACTGGGCATGCGACTGACCAAGACGATCGAACTGCCGTTCGGTTTCGGACAGCATTTTTTCTTCGACGTTGGCAATGGCGACTCGATTGCGTTCTTCTGGTTCCCGAATGCCCCTGAGGCCGCGCCCGGTATTGCAGCGCCTGCGGCCTTGCCGACGCGCGGCAACATCGCATCGGCTCACGGATCGATGAACCATATCGCGATCAACGTGGCAGTGGACAAGTTTGACGAATATTACGACCGACTCGTCGCCATGGGTATCGATGTCACGCCCAAGCTGAACCACGACGACTCGCCGACCCAGTCGAGCCCGGTGGTTACCGATGATGTCTTCGTGCGCTCGGTTTATTTCTTCGATCCAGATGGCGTATGCCTTGAATTCGCTGCGTGGAACCGCGTACTGACCGAGAAGGACGTTGCGCACGATCCGATCCGCGCCGACGGGACAAAAGCCGAGCGCATGGTCGTGAAGACCTAGGCGCCAACTGCACCACGCATTCGCCAAATCAATAATACAAAAAAATGCCCGGTAACACGGGGAGGAATTCAAGATGATCGACGTGCACTTCGTGCCGACGCCCAATGGGCACAAGGTTTCCATCATGCTGGCGGAGCTCGACCTGCCTCACCAGCTCATCAATTATGACATGTTGGCGGGTGACCACCTCAAGCCAGAGTTCCGGAAAGTGAACCCCAATGGCAAGCTTCCGGCCATCGTGGATCATGCGCCGGCGGATGGTGGCGCGCCTTTCGCGGTGTTCGAGTCCGGCGCCATCCTGC
>NZ_JBDNGN010000142.1:0-21900 GCF_041689225.1 Hyphomonas sp.
ATCCCGAGCGTCGACCGGAAAGTGGGATCGGCGCCTGTCAGACGTCGAAGAGCCGGATTTCGCCGCCTTCGAACGAGACGGCGAGTTGGCCATTGAGCAGGGCCTGGGCCTTTTTGCCGAACATGTCGAAGCGCCAGCCGGTCATGGCACCGATATCTTCGCTGGTCTCGCCACGTGCGATGCGGTCGATGTCCGCCGCATTGGCGATAAGGCGCGGCACGACATTGTGCTCGTCGCTGACATGTTTGAGCAGGACCTTCAGCAATTCCGGCGCGCCGGCGGGAATCTGGGCGTTCTGCACGCGCGGTTCCAGCTCGGGGGCGTACTTGTCCGGATTGTCGATGGCATCGGTGACGGCATCCATCAGGCTCTGGCCATGTTTCGAGCGGACAAAGCCGCTGGGCACGGCGCGCAGCTGGCCATAGTCGCCTTCATTGCGCGGCTTCTGGGCGGCGATTTCCTGGATGGCATCATCCTTGAGGATGCGGCGGCGCGGCTTGTCGAGTTCCTGCGCGAGGCGTTCGCGCCAGGCGGCGACGGCGACAACCACAGCGGCCTAATCCTTCTTGGGCTTGCGCAGTTTCAGGCGCTGCCAGGCCTTCATCGGGTCGGTGTCGTATTTGACCGGATCTTCGAGGTCCGCCATTTCCTCGCGCACCCAGCCCATACGACCGGTCTTCTCGAGTTCCTCGCGCATGATCAGGTAGATGTCGCGCAGATGTGTGACGTCGCCGAGGGCATAGACGAGCTGTTTCTGGCTGAGCGGACGGCGCATCCAGTCGGTGAACTGGCTGGATTTGTCGATCTGGCGGCGCACGACGCGCTGGACGAGATTGTCGTAGGAGATCGAATCACCGAAGCCGAGCGCCATGGCGGCGATCTGGGTGTCGAAGATCGGCCCGGGCGGATGGCCGATGAGGCGATTGAAGATTTCGATGTCCTGCCGGGCGGCGTGGAACACTTTCACCCGGTTGTCGGCCGCGATCAGGTCGAGGAAGGGACCGATGTCCAGATCCTCGGCCAGCGGGTCGATCAGGCCTTCCACGCCGGGGGCGGAGGCCTGCACGAGGCAGAGCTCCGGCCAGTAGGTGGTTTCCCGATGGAATTCGGTATCGACGCAGATGAAGTCCGATTCGGCGAGTTTGCCGCACAGGTCTTCGAGCGCCGACTGCTCAGTAATAGGAGTCAAGGAGTTGTCAGTCATGATCGGGTTGCGTATCGCAGGCCCTTGACAAGTGAAAGGGCTTAAATGCCCTTGCGCCCCTGATTTCTAATGACTGCCTTTCCGGAGAAACGATCCGATGCATGCCTATCGCACCCATACATGCGGTGAACTTCGCGCGTCCCACGTGGGCGAAACCGTTAAATTGTCCGGCTGGCTGCACCGCCGCCGCGACCATGGCGGTGTCATGTTCATTGACCTTCGCGACCATTACGGCCTGACGCAGGTCGTGTTCAACCCGGGCGCGCCCGGGTTCGAGACGGTCGAGCGCCTGCGCACGGAGAGCGTCTTGTCCATCAAGGGCAAGATCGTGGCGCGCGATGCGAGCCTGGTGAATGCGAACCTTGGCAGCGGCGAGATCGAAATGGTGGCCGGGGCGGTGGAAGTGCTGTCCGAGGCAGCCGAGCTGCCGCTGCCCGTGTTCGGCGAGCCGGACTATCCGGAAGACATCCGGCTCAAGCACCGTTATCTCGACCTGCGCCGCGAGACGCTGCACAAGAACATGATCCTGCGCTCGAACGTGATCACCAGCTTGCGCCAGCGCATGGTGGCCGGGGGCTTTACCGAATACCAGACGCCGATCCTGACGGCCTCCAGTCCGGAAGGCGCACGCGACTTCCTGGTGCCGAGCCGGATTCATCCGGGCGAGTTCTATGCGCTGCCGCAGGCGCCGCAACAGTTCAAGCAGCTGTTGATGGTGTCGGGCTTTGACCGCTATTTCCAGATCGCGCCCTGCTTCCGCGACGAGGATGCGCGTGCTGACCGCAGCCCGGGCGAATTCTACCAACTCGATATCGAAATGAGCTTTGTCACGCAGGAAGACGTGTTCAACGCGATCGAACCTGTGTTGCGCGACGTATTCGAGGAATTCGCCGACTGGGACGGCAAGGGCCGTACCGTGCCGGACGAGCCGTTCGTGCATATCCCCTTTGCCGAAGCGATGCTGAAATACGGTTCCGACAAGCCGGACCTGCGCAACCCGATCATCATCTGCGACGTGTCCGACGTGGTGACGCGCGAAGACGTGACGCTGGGCGTGTTCAAGAAGATTGTCGACGGCGGCGGTATCGTGCGCGCCATCCCGGCACCGAACACGGCCGAGCAGCCACGCAGCTTCTTCGACAAGATGGATGCCTGGGCCAAGAAAGAGATGCAGGCGCCCGGCCTCGGTTATATCCGCTTCGTGGAAGATGACGGCAAGCTGACGGGCACCGGCCCGATCGCCAAGTTCTTTGCGCCTGAGGCGCTTGCTGCGCTGGCCGAGACGGCTGGCGTGAAAGCCGGCGACGCACTGTTCTTCTCCGCTGGCGACAAGACCAATGCCGTGAAACTGGCTGGCGCGGCCCGCACGCGGATCGGCGAGGAGCTTGGCCTGATCGAGCCCGGCATCTTCCGCTTCTGCTGGATCATCGATTTCCCGATGTACGAGTGGGACGAAGACAACAAGAAGGTTGATTTCAGCCATAACCCGTTCTCGATGCCGCAGGGCGGCATGGAAAAGCTGCTGGCAGCCGACACGGTGGAGAAGCAACTCGACATCAAGGCCTACCAGTATGACATCGTCTGTAACGGCATCGAGCTGTCATCCGGCGCGATCCGGAACCACCGGCCTGACCTCATGCTGAAAGCGTTCGAACTGGCCGGTTATGGTCCGGAAGTGGTGGAGGAAAAGTTCGGAGGCATGTTGAATGCGTTCCGCTATGGCGCGCCGCCGCATGGCGGGATTGCACCGGGCGTTGACCGGATCGTGATGCTGCTGGCCGAGGTCGAGAACCTGCGTGACGTGATCCTGTTCCCGATGAACCAGCAGGCGCGCGACCTGTTGATGGGCGCACCGAGCCCGGTCGATGACAAGCAGCTGAAAGAGCTGAACATCCGGCTCGCGCCTCAGGCGAAAACCTGAGGCTTGTCGCTCCTTATAGAGGACATGCAGGTTTTGGTGCGCGGGGCCTACCCCCCCCCTCTCCAGGGGGAGAACAGACTGTCCCAAGTGGAGAGATCGGCGCCGCAGAAACGAACTCCTCCCGCTGAAAGGGGGAGGTTGGGTGGGGGTCTGTCCCAGGATTTCAACAAAAGCGCCCGTCCTTCGACTTCGCTCAGGATGAGCGCTCGAAGTGTGGCGATGAATTACTGCGCCGAAACGTTGGCCGCCGTGATGACGTCACCGCAAAGCGGCAGCAGCAGGCCGGGGGGCATCAGCGTGTCGATCGAGCTGCAGGCGCCGGTGAAGTTTGCCAAGTCATGATGGGTCATGCCGGACAGGTCGGCTGCGATGAACCGTACGTCGCGGAACGAGGCACCGGCAACATCCGCGCCGGTCATCATGACGCCCGTCATGTTGGCGCCATTGAGGATGGTTGCCTTCATCACGGCCTTGTCGAACTTCACGCCAGTGAGGTTTGCGCCAGAGAGGTCAGCCTCATCGAGTTGGGTCTCGCCCAGGTCTGCTTCCGAAAAATTGGCACCAACCATCAGCGCGCCCTGCATGTTGGCCCCGCGCAGAATGGTCTTGCGGAACTCGGCACCGGTGGCCTGGACGCCCATCAGGCGGGCATTCGACAGGACGGCATCGGAAAAACGGGCGGATGTCAGGACAGCCGTGCGCAGGTCAACGCCGGACGCATTGGCGCCTTCGAAATTGGCGCTGGCGGCCTGGATGCCTCGCATGAAGGCGAATTCGAGATTGGCACCGGGATAGCTCGCCCCGCTGAGCGTCCAGCCGGACATGTTGCGACCGGCGAGATTGCATCCGCCGCACGAGCCGACATAGCCGGGTTGCCACGCGACCGGCTTGCCCTGCGCAATGGCAGGGACCGACACGCCCAATAGGGCGATCACGGCAACCAGGTTCAGGCGAAAAGGCATACCACTCATGAACCCAGAATATCGCGTTGTCTTATCCTGCTATACTGAACAAACCGTAACAACTGCAGAAGCGCACCAAGTGTTGCCAAACTGTCGCGCAGACCTTTCCCTTACGTGAGCTGACAAAAGACGGCTCCGAAACCGGCGTGATTATTTGGAGACGCGACCTTCTTCGCCACACGTGTCGCAGGATGTGTCGCCGTCTTCGCCGATCGCGAAAACCGTGAAACTGCTACAGGATTCACAGCCCTGTTCGAGATAGGCGGGCGATTCGAGTTCCTCGGCGTCTGCGTCGAGATCCGATTCGGCCTGTTTCTCGGCACGGCGCTTGTCGAGGATGACAATATTGTCGGGCAGGTGGCCACGGGAGAATCCGCGCGAGATGATCTGGGCGGCTTCTTCGGTGAAGGCGGCCGGTTCGCGTGTGGCGTCGCCTGCGCCGCGGCCAAGCCCATCATGTGTGACGTCGACCTCGGCAAGATCGTCGCGGCCAAGATAGGACACGGCCAGTTCCCGGAAAATGTAGTCGAGGATGGACGTGGCGCGAGTGATGCGGTCGTTGCCAGTGACCTGGCCGGCTGGCTCGAAGCGGGTGAACACGAAGGCATCGACGAATTCTTCCAGCGGGACGCCGTATTGCAGGCCGATTGATGTGGCGATGGCGAAATTGTTCATCAGGCTGCGGAAGGCCGCGCCCTCCTTGTGCATGTCGAGGAAGATTTCGCCGAGATGGCCATCGTCGAATTCGCCGGTGTGGAGATAGACCTTGTGGCCGCCGACGGTGGCTTTCTGGATATAGCCCTTGCGCCGGTCGGGCAGGCGGGTGCGGGTGGCGGACCGGGCTTCGTGAAATTCCGGCGAGGATTGCGGGAGGTCGGCCTCGTCGGCGAGTTCCTCGGCCAGGGAGAGAATATGCTCCATCCGGTCACGGACGTCTTCGCCGGCGGGCGTGCGATGGCCGGCCAGATGGGCGGACAGGCCGTCTGCGATGACGGCTTCCGCCATGTCGAGGCCGGCGCGGGCACTGACCGATACGACGACACCGCCGCCCAGCGCCTTGTTGCAGGCGACAGCAAAGCGGATTTCGTCTGCTGGCGACACGTCGATCACGAAACCGCATTCCTGCAGCGCGCGTGCGGCGATGGCCTCACCCGCGCCGTCAAGGGCGGCCTCGGCCTTGGCGATGTCCGCGCGGGAAAAGCCCATGGCAGACAGCACGCCGCGCCCGTCTGCATCAAAATTCTCGGGCGTGAGTTTCAGGTCGTGCGAGATGATCTCGTCGCCGAGCACCCAGCGCGAGAAGGCGGCGTTGAGTGGCAGGCCCTCGCCGAGCGCGCGGCCGACCCGGTCGAGCGCGGCTTCGGTGAAGCCCCGGTCGCGCAAGCGCGCGATGCCGAGCGCAGTTTCGAGATCCTGCGTGCCTGAATTGGATATCCGGTCGAGCACGCCAGGCAGGGCTTCGGGCGCACGCGCTGCAAGACCGATTCGCGCGGCGCGGGTGAGGCTGGGCGCGTCGTCGCCATAGGTGAGCACGGCGCGGACCGGTGCGGCGGCGTCGCTTTCGCAGTCGGGCAGGGCCGCCATCGGATCGCTGACGGGCAGGATCATGACGCAGCACGGGCGCTTGCTGCCCGACTTGCGGGCTTGGAGGCCGAGCGCTTTGGCATGGCTCGCGCTGAACGCGGCGCCGGTCGCAGCGGAGCGAACGAGGGCCGCCATGGCGGCGCCAGCGGCGATGCCAGCATCGGAGGCATAATCGAGGCCGAGCGCCATGACGGCGGCGCCAAGGCCGGTGACGACGATGATTCCGTCTTTCATGTCAGCAGCAGCGGCTTCTGCGGCGGAGATGAGGAATCCGTCCTCGAAACCGTCCGGGCTGACGGCTTGCGAGACATCGACCAGCCGGGCGGGCGTAGCGGCTGGCGGCAGGGCGTCTTGCAGGAAGACGATCTCGGCACCTTCCTTCAGCGCAGCCAGCAGGGATGCCTCAAGCGCGAAGTCGACGGGATGAGAGGTGAAGACGGCGGGCGGCGGCGCTGGCGTATCGACAGCGGCGGCGCGCAGGGCGCCAGCGGTGCGCAGGATGCCGCCGGGCAGGCGCAGGGCTTCTTCGAGCAGGTCCTGCGGCAGGCCTGAAGCGAGGGCCTCGGCCAGATCGGCATTGCGTGGGGCAGGCCCGAGGCGTTCAAGCATTTCGGCGAGCGCAAGCTGTGACACGCTCTGCAGGTTGGCAGCTGAGGCCGACGCGGCGAGCCCGTCGAGGGCCTTGGGCGTCATGTCAGCGGGTGTAAGCCCGGCAGCCCGGCAGAGCGTGCCGAATGCCGCCTCGGGCGATATGAGGCCATCGGATTCGGCGGCGATCAGGATTTCGTCCCGGCTTTGGTCAGGCATAAGCGGCTCCTTCGCGAATCACTCACGCAGAGCGTGACGGGTGCGGCGCGCAGCTTCAACTGCCGGAGGTGGATTATTGTGGGGATGGCGGCCGAATCTGGCGCTTATTCGGCTGGATTCCCGAAGATCAGGTCTGGCAGGCCGTCACCGTTCGAATCGTTGAGCGCGATACCCGGGGTGAATTCTGTCCTGCCGTCTAGAACGGGCGTGACCAGAATGCGGAACGGGAGCTCGTACTCGCCCGGGTTTGGCAGGGTGGGATCGGCGAACGGATCGGCCCGGCCGGTGACGTCCACGGGCTGGTCCGGGGCGTCGAGACTGCCGGCGCGCCTGAATTGCCCGGTGCCGTCGCCTGTGAACAACGGACTGTCGCCGTCGAAGGCATAGAGCGCGAGATCGATCCGGGCGTCGCCCGTGACGTCTTCAAGCAGGATTTGGGCATAGCTGCCCGCGCTGCCGTCTACGGGGCGTGGTATGAACTGGCCCTGGCCATCATTGAGCAGGATGAGGCAGTCCTGTCCGTCCCCGCGGGTGATCGCGAAATCTGTATCTCCATCTGCGTCCACGTCCGCTGCAGCGATCCCAGTGGCGCCGGATTCTGTGCCCGTCAGCGGTGTCGCAAGGCCAAAGCCGCCCCTGCCGTCGCCGGGCATGAGGAGGCTCACGCCCGTTCGCCGGGCAATCGCCAAATCGGGTGCGCCGTCGCCATTCGCGTCCGCAAGGACCGCGTTGATCGCTTCGCCGTCCGGACCGCCTGCCAGTGCAAACTGGCCAGTGCCATTGTTGAGTGAGATGGGCGCTGGCGCGCCGTTTTGGACGATGGCACCGTCGGCACGCACGGTATTCGTGCGTGCGTCGTCGAAGACAAAATAGGGTGAAACGCGATATTTTGGCGCCCTGTCGTGCGATTCGGGGCGGGTCTGCGCCTCGCTCGATGCGCCAAGGGCCGTGGCGACCAAGGCGGCAATCACGATGAGTTTGCCGTTCACGTTCATGCGACCTGCCTCTTTCACCATGATGTCCAGACCGGCGATGCTAAGCCAGATTGGCTGCTGAGTCAGCTGTATTGGCGCATGGGCTGGCGCATCGGGCGGATGCCGCGCATTGCCTGCCGTGGCGGTCTGGATTAACAGGCCGACTGACGCCATATTGCGGCCATCAAGTCACGTCAGGACAGGCAGACAATGCTGAAGCAGATTTTCACCTGGTGGAGCGGTATCACCGTGGGCGCCTCATTCGATATCAAGCGGCGCAGCGGCTATGTCGGTACCGACGAATATGGCAATCGCTATTTCGAGGATCGCAAGGCGTCGCTCGAAGGGCGCCACCGCCGGTACGTGATGTACAAGGGCCTGGCCGAACCGTCGAAAGTGCCGGCAGACTGGCATGGCTGGCTGCACTATACGGTGAACGAGCCTCCGACCCACATGCCGCTGGAGCGGCGCGACTGGGAAACGGATCATACGCCTAACATGACCGGCACGCCCTACGCGGTGAAACCCAAAGGCAGCCTGTCGGAAGGCGCCCGACGTCAGAAGTCCGACGGCGATTACGAGGCCTGGACACCCGATGCGTGAGTCGTTCTTCGAAACCCTTGTCGGCGCGCTGGTTGTGGTCGTTGCCGCCGTGTTCCTCTGGTTCTCGCTCGCCGTTGGCGGCGATACCGAAACCAAGGGTGACCAATACAATGTGCTGGCCCGGTTCAACAATGTGTCCGGAATCTCGCGCGGATCCGACGTGCGCATCGCCGGCGTAAAGGCTGGCGTTGTCAAATCGATCGAAGGCGATCCGACGCGATTCGAAGCGGTGCTGACGTTGTCGCTCGACAAGAAATGGGAGCTTCCGGACGACACCGATGCGCGGATTTCGACGGATGGCCTGCTTGGCGGTAGCTATATCGGCCTCGAACCGGGCGGCGGCTTCGACACGATCCCCCAGGATGGCACCGGCGAAATCAAGTATACACGTGGTAGCGTTGACCTGCTGACCCTGTTTGCCTCGTTCGCAGCCGGTGGTGGTGGTGGTGGAGATACGGCAGAGAGTGCAGAGCAACCGGACGCCGCACCTGAGCTTGCGTCTGAGCCCGTCGCCCAGCCGGCCCCGAAGCCCGCGCCGTCAGCCGCTCCCCAGACCGTAACGCCATCCGAGCCGGCTGTGGTGCCCGCTGACGATCCCTATCCTGCCGGAGATGACGGACAATGATCCGATTCCTTGCTGCAACCGCGCTTGGCCTCAGCCTGATCGGCGCTGCGCACGCGGCGACCTTCGACCAGAAGAACACGGCAACGTTGCGGGCCCTGGACAAGATCACCGGGCGTTCGACGGACATTGACGTGAAGGTCGGTGAACCGGTCGTGTTCGGTTCGCTTAGAGTGGAGCTGAAGGCCTGTTACCAGACCCCGCCTGAAGAGGCGCCGGAGAGCGCGGCTTTCCTGAAAATACATTCGACGCAACCTGTTGCCGTCGAAACAATGGACGCTGCCGTGTCGGCCGATGTGGTGGAAACGGTGAGCGAAGAGAACCCGGAACTTTTCTCGGGCTGGATGTATGCATCTTCGCCCGGCCTCAGCGCGCTGGAGCACTCAGTCTATGATATCTGGGTGATCCGCTGTACCGCGCCAACTCCGGTGAAGCTGCCGACGCCCGTCATCGCGCCGGCCGACGAGCCGCTGCTGGACGATGTCCCGCCGTCGCTGGATACTGAACCGACCCCGGAATAGAAATCCGCCGCGACCGTCAGCGCGTCGCGCAGGCGCGCCTTGAAATCCGCACGTGGAATCTCGATCAATCCGAATTGTTCGAGATGCGGGTTATGGAATTGCGCGTCGAGCAGTGTGTAGCCGCCGGCGATCAGACGGGCAGCGAGATGAACCAGCGCGATCTTTGACGCATCGGTGGCGCGCGAAAACATGCTCTCGCCGAAAAAGGCTCCGCCAATCGCGACGCCGTATAGTCCGCCAACGAGCTGGTCGCCGTCCCAGCATTCGATGGAATGGGCGTGCCCCTCGCGGTGAAGAGTACTGTAAAGATTGAGGATCGCGGAATTGATCCAGGTGCTTTCGCGCCCGGCGCCTTCCTCGGCACAAAATTCCATGACGCGTGTGAACGCCGTGTCGGCGGTGACGCGGTAAGGTTCCTGGATCACGGTGCGCTTCAGGCGCCGGGGGATATGGAAGGCGTCGAGGGGAAGGATGCCACGTAAGTCCGGATCGACGAGGAAGAGGTTCGGATCATCACGCGAATCCGCCATCGGAAAGACGCCCCGGCGATAGCAGGCGAGCAGATCCTGGGTTCCGAAGCGCGATGACATGATTTGAATATGAATTTCGCTGGCGCGCCTGTCCATGGGGCAGACTGCGCCAGCTGTTGTGAAGGCCTGCGGTTTATTCGGCCGTGCTCTTGTTCTCGGCGAGGAATTTTTCGAGCCAGTGGATATTGTAGTTCCCAGCCAGCACGTCTTCATTGTCGACGAGGCGGCGATGGAGGTCGAGCGTCGTGAAGACGCCGCCGACGACCATTTCGGCCAGCGCACGGCGCAGGCGCATGATGCATTCGCTGCGTGTACGACCGTGCACAATGAGCTTGCCGATCAGCGAATCGTAATGCGGCGGGATGCGGTAACCGGCATAGGCGGCGCTATCGAGACGCACGTCCGGGCCGCCTGGGGCATGGAAATCCGTGATCAGGCCAGGTGAAGGTACGAAGGTTTCAGGGTGTTCGGCATTGATTCGGCACTCGATGGCGTGGCCGACGAGCATCACATCTTCCTGGCGGAAGGACAGCTCCTTGCCTTCGGCAATGCGAATTTGCTCGCGCACGAGGTCGATGCCGGTGATCATCTCGGTGACTGGGTGTTCGACCTGCAGGCGGGTGTTCATTTCGATGAAGTAGAACTTGCCGTCCTCATAGAGAAACTCGATCGTGCCAACGCCGCGATAGCCGAGCTCTTTCATGGCACGGGCGCAGATGCCGCCGATTTCTTCGCGCTGGGCCTGGTTGAGAGCGGGAGACGGGGCTTCCTCAAAGACTTTCTGGTTGCGGCGCTGGAGCGAGCAGTCGCGCTCCCAGAGGTGGGCCACGTTGCCATGCGTGTCGGCAATGATCTGGACTTCGATATGGCGCGGACCCTCAAGGTATTTCTCGAGATAGACAGCGTCGTCACCGAATGCGGCCTTGGCCTCGGTCTTGGCGGTTTTTACCGCATTTTCGAGGTCGGCCTCGGTTCTTGCCAGCTTCATGCCGCGACCACCGCCACCGGCAGAAGCCTTCACGAGGACCGGGAAGCCGATCTTCTTGGCGGCCTTCTTGGCCTCGGCAATTGAGGTCAACGCGCCTTCGGAGCCGGGCACACAAGGCACACCGGCCTCGATCATCGCGACCTTGGCGGCAATCTTGTCGCCCATGATGCGAATGTGCTCGGCGGTCGGGCCGATGAAGGCGAGGCCGTGAGCCTCGACCATTTCGGCGAACTGGGCGTTTTCCGACAGGAAGCCATAGCCGGGATGGATCGCATCGGCGCCAGTGATTTCGGCGGCCGCGAGGATTTGGGATTTCTTGAGATAGCTTTCCGATGAGGGCGGCGGGCCGATGCAGACGCTTTCGTCGGCAAGGCGTACGGCCATGGCGTCCCGGTCGGCGGTGGAGTGAACCACAACCGTCATGAGGCCCATTTCCTTGCAGGCGCGGTGAATTCGCAGGGCAATCTCGCCGCGATTGGCGATCAGGACCTTCTTGATCGTGCGTTGCTCGGCCATGCTATTCAATCAGGGCCAGCGGTTCGCCAAATTCCACCGGCTGCGAGTCGGTGACGTAAAGCGCCGTCAGGGTGCCGGCGCGGTCGGCTTCGACCGGATTGAAGGTTTTCATGGCTTCGACAAGCATCAGCGTGTCGCCCTTTTTGACCTTGTCACCGATATTGAAGAACTGTTTCGTGCCCGGTTCAGGGGACAAGTAGACGGTGCCGACCATGGGCGACTTGATCGCATTGTCCGACACGGCAGGTGCCGCGGGCGCGCCTGCAGCGGCAGGGGCTGCAGCAGCGGCGACCGGGGCGGCAGCGACGGGCGCGGCCATGACCGCGCTTTGCATCACAGGTGCAGCCGGCTTGCTGACCCGGATTCTCAGGCCGTCATGCTCGATTTCGACTTCGCCGAGGTCCGCTTCCCTCAGGATCGCGGCCAGTTCCCGGACGAGGCCGGTGTCGAGTTTTGTCTTTGCAGTGCTCATGGGACGCTAAATATCTCCTTGGCCCGTCAGGGACTTGGCTGCCAGAAGCGCAAGCTCATAACCGTAGGCGCCGAGGCCCGCAATCGTAGCTTTTGCGACAGGTGCAACGTAATTCACTTGGCGGAAGGCTTCGCGCGCCGCCGGGTTGGACAGGTGCACTTCGATAACAGGCACTTTGCAGGCCCTGAGGGCGTCATGCAAGGCCACAGATGTATGTGTGAAGGCCGCAGCGTTGAGGATGAGGACAGAGCCATCGCGAGAGGCTTCCTGGACCCAATCCACCAGTTCGCCCTCATGATTGGTCTGGCGCGCCTCTATGGGCACGCCGGCAGACAGGCTGCGCAGGCGAGCATGGATATCTTCGAGTGTTTCGTAGCCATAAATCTCCGGCTCGCGCGTACCGAGCAGGTTGAGGTTTGGCCCACCGAGAACATATATCGGTTTTGACATGCGCCCCGTCTTGCTCTGGAACGCCCGGCAAGGCAAGGGGGCTTTGAACCGGAGGCGGCAGACATGCAGATAACCCTGAATGGTGAGGCAAGGCAGGTTAACCAAGGCACGACCCTTTCTATGCTGCTGGAAGAGCTGTCGGAGGCCACGGGACGCGACCCGCGCGGCATTGCCGTGGAGCGCAATCTGGAGATCGTGCCGAAGTCTGAACATGCCTTTACCGTGCTGGAAGAGGGCGACCGGCTGGAACTGGTACAGTTCGTCGGGGGCGGTTGACCGGCGAGGAGTTGACGGACGGGGTCAACGCGGCCAGATCAGCAGACATGACTGACGCACCCCTGATCATCGCCGGAAAATCCTATGCGTCGCGACTCATTGTCGGGACAGGTAAATATGCGAGCTACCAGCAGAACGCCGATGCAGCGCGCGCGGCGGGCGCCGAGATCGTTACCGTGGCGCTTCGGCGGGTGAACCTGTCGGACCCGAGCCAGGAAATACTGACCGACTTCGTCAAGCCGGACGAGTTTACTTATCTGCCCAACACGGCAGGCTGCTACACGGCGGACGAGGCCGTGCGGACGCTGCGCCTGGCGCGCGAGGCCGGTGGCTGGAATCTCGTGAAGCTGGAAGTGCTGGCCGACCAGAAAACGCTCTATCCGAACATGCCGGAGACGCTTGAGGCCGCCAAGGCGCTGATCGCGGACGGGTTCGAGGTCATGGTCTACTGCTCGGATGACCCGGTTTACGCCAAGATGCTGGAAGATGCCGGCTGCTGCGCAATCATGCCGCTTGGCAGCCTGATCGGCTCGGGTCTCGGCATCATGAACCCGGTCAACATCCGCCTGATCGTGGAACAGACCCGCGTGCCGGTGATTGTGGACGCCGGCGTCGGCACGGCGTCGGACGCGGCGATTGCGATGGAGCTGGGTTGTGACGGCGTGCTGATGAACACCGCGATTGCGGCAGCAAAAGACCCGATCCTGATGGCGAGCGCGATGAAACATGCGGTGATCGCCGGGCGCGAGGCCTATCTCGCCGGACGGATGCCGAAGAAAATGTATGCCGACCCGAGTTCACCCCTGGCCGGTTTGATTTAGGTGGGCGCCGCAATCATTGGCGCGGGGCCGGCCGGCCTGATGGCTGCCGAGGCGCTGACCGCACGCGGCATCAATGTCGACATCTATGACGCGATGCCGAGTGTCGGGCGGAAATTCCTGATGGCGGGCAAGAGCGGGCTGAATATAAGCCATGCCGAAGATGCGGACGTATTCCTGTCGCGCTATCGCGGGGATGCCCGGTTGGCAGAGATGGTCAAGGCATTCGGGCCGCATGAAATCACGGAATGGATGCAGGGGCTTGGCATTGCCGCCCATACCGGTCCGACGGGGCGCGTGTTTCCGGAGATGATGAAGGCCTCACCCTTGCTGCGGGCCTGGCTTGTCCGGTTGCAGGAGATGGGCGCTGTTCTGCATCCGCGGCATCGCTGGCAGGGATGGGATAAGACAGGTTCACTCATGTTTGACACGCCGGATGGCGCCGTGACGGCGACACCCGATGCGACGGTGCTGGCGCTGGGCGGCTCGAGCTGGAAACGTCTTGGGTCTGACGGTGCGTGGGCGTCCTTGCTGGCCGGCAAGGGTGTGGCGACGGCGCCGTTCGGGCCGTCGAATTGCGGGTTTCTAGTCGACTGGTCGGATCACCTGAAAGAAAAATTCCCGGGCGATCCGGTGAAGTCCGTGCGTCTGTGGACGGACGGTACGCACGGTCGTCAAGAGACGCGATCTGAATTCGTGATTACAGAGCGCGGGCTTGAGAGCGGCGGAATCTATACGCTGTCGGCGACACTCGTTGATGGGCTGGCGCGGAACGGCAAGGCGGCGCTGTTCGTGGACCTTCTGCCGGACATGGATGACGGCGCGATTGCCGAGAAACTCGCTCGGCCGCGCGGCAAGCAGTCCATGGCCAATCATTTGCGCAAGAGCGTCAATCTGTCCGGCGTGAAGCTGGCACTCTTGCATGAAGCGACGGGCGGGCCGCTGCCGGCTGCCCCTTCGGCACTGGCAAAGCTGATCAAGGCAGTGCCGATCAAGATCACAGGCACGGCGCCGCTGGACGAGGCGATCTCGACCACAGGCGGCGTGGCGTGGAGCGCGCTGGATGAGCATCTCATGCTGCGCGACATGCCGGGCGTGTTCTGTGCCGGGGAGATGACCGACTGGGACGCGCCGACTGGCGGCTACCTGATCACGGCCTGTCTTGCGACAGGCAAGGCCGCAGGCGCAGGCGCGGCGAACTGGCTCGCGCGCACCTAGAGCCGGTAGATCTTGCGGGCGGTGCCGCTGAACATCGCGGTCTGGTCAGTCTCGGAATAGTCGGCGGCAATCTTCTTCAGGCCATTCCAGAGCGTGCGATAACCGATGGACAGGCGGTCGACCGGGAAGTTGCTTTCGAACATGCAGCGCTCGGGCCCGAAGCATTTGATGGCGTGGTGGTAATAGGGCGCCTGCGCCTCGACGAATTCGTCGGATGTGGGCGGCGTGGCGCGCGTGTTCCAGCCGAATCCATTGTCGGGCATGGCGAGGCCGCCAATCTTGGCGAACACGTTCGGGCGCTCGGCAACGGCGGCGATATCGTCTTTCCATTTGGCGAAAATGTCTTCGCGCTTGTCGGCATAGGGGCCGACGCCGATAGGCGTGCCGAAATGATCGAGCACCATTGTCGTGTCTGGCACCGCGCTGGCGAGATCGGCGAAATCAAGAATCTGGTGGTGATAGTTCCAGGTGTCATAGGTGAAGCTGCGCTGACCAAGGCGCGCGACGCCGCGGCGGAAGTCTGTGTCGAAGTAGAGCCCCTCTGGCGCGCGGCCGGGGATTGAAAAGATGTCCTTGTGGGGGTCGAATGAGCCGGCATGACGGATGCCACAGAACAGGCCGTTGGCGGCCGCGACATGGGCGTCGAGAACCTCATCGAGGTTGGCGAGGCGAAGGTCGGCATGACCGACAATGCCAGCGATGGTCGCCTTGTCGGGATCGGCGGCGGAGCGGGCGGCAGCTGCAGCCACGAATTCGGTTTCGCCTATGGGTTTCAGATGGTCCGGGCCATCCCTACGATAGGATGAACCGCATTCCATGAACACGGTCTGGACCACGTTGTGGCCGTCTTCGGTGTCGGACCAGAGTTCCTCGAGGTCGTAGCTGAGATGCGGTTTGGGCCAGAGGTGGTGGTGCGGGTCGACGATCTCGCGATCGGGATCAATCACGTCTTCGCGGACCTGCGCGAGCCATTCCGTATTGTTGAACATGGGTTCCTCCTGCCTTGCCGCCAGCTTCTGATGAACTGTGCCACCTATTCAGGCGCAATGGGAGGGCGAGGCAAGGGGTGCCGTGGGGCTAGGCTTTCACCAGCCCGATCTCGCGTAGGCGTTCCATAAGATAGTCCTGCGCCGTGATCGGCGGCTGGGCCGTGCCGCCTTCGGCGACGCAACCGTGCAGGGCCTTGATCACGACGTCCTGGTTGAAGTGCAGGAAGAAGGGCGTCGAGTAGCGCGGGAATTTCGCGCGCTCCGGCGATGGATTGACGACGCGGTGCGTGGTGGAAGGCAGGACGCCAGCCGTGAGGCGCTGCAGCATGTCACCGCAATTGACGACGAGCGCGCCCGGTGGCGGGTTGACGCTCAGCCACTCGCCGGATCGGTGCTTGACCTCAAGGCCGGCTTCCTCGGCCCCGAGCAGTAGCGTGATGACATTGATGTCTTCATGGGCGCCGGCGCGGACCGTGCCTTCGGGTGGCGGGCTTTCCTGCGGCGGGTAGTGCAGCAGGCGGAGGATGGAATTGCCCATCTCGACGCGGTCCTCGAACCACATCTCGTCGAGGCCAAGGTGCAGCGCGATAGCCCGCAACAGGTCGCGGCCCATGTCGTCGAGCGCATCGAAGAGGGCGCGGGTGGCGCGGTCAAAATCCGGTATCTCGCCGACGCTGGGCGTGTCGGCCATGGTTTCGCGGTAAGGCGATTTCGGCGGCAGGAGGCGGCCGGTGTGCCAGAATTCCTTGAGGTCTGCCTTGGCGGCGCCCTTTGCATTCTCAATGGCAAAAGCGGTGTAGCCGCGCTGGCCGCCGCCGGACTTGCCGTCATAGGCGAGTTTGGCGATATCCGGCATGGCGAAGAAGGCCTTGGTGGCGCGCAGGTTCTCGTCAATGACGCCTTGGCCGATGGGATGTCCGGCGATGACGGCAAAGCCCGTCTCACGGAACGAGTTTCCCAGCGCTTCGGCAAAACCAGCCTTGTCTTCGCGCCACAGCGCGTACGGGATCGGTTTGAAATATTCGGTCATGGGTTCGGTTTGCCAGATTGTCGCGAGAGCGGAAAGTAAAAATGGTTTTTGCGGCTGTCAGAGGCCTGTGAGCGGGTAGGGTTAACGGGGTGCCTCCGGACGGTAACACTCTGCCCCTTTGGGCCCTCTGGCGTTAACTATAACGCAAATCTCTCACGGCACTCTCCACACATCGCCGGACAAGGCGGGTGGTGGTCGCCAAGGCAGGACACGGGAATGATCCCGGCGATGCGGCGGCAAGGTGAAACAGGAACAAGACAATGCCCTTTGCAGATTACGCTATAGACCTCGCTTCGATGCTCGGACCGGATTCGGCTACCGAGGAACTTTACCAGGCCGGCCTGGTCTATTCGACCGGCCTCAACGTTGAAGTCGACATGATTGCCGCGCACAAATGGTTCAACCTTGCCGCCCTGCGCGGGATGGAAGACGCCAAGATCCAGCGCGCCGAACTGGCCGACATGATGTCGTCCGACGAGGTCAAGCAGGCCCTCCAGTCAGCCCGCGAGTGGCTCAAACTGATGAACTAGGCTTTTGCGGCTCGCCCGGACGCTGATGCTCCTGTCCGGGCGCCGTTGTTAAGCTTAATGAAATATCAAACGCCAGCGTGCGAGTTTGATTCTTCACGCGCTGTGAGGAGCCGCAACCGACATGCCTTTGAACGAGGCCCCCAACCGAGATCCGGCGAAAAACGGCATGGCGCGGGCATCCGCGTCGCGGCCACGGCTTGGGGCAGCGGACCTGATTGTGCAGTTCTGGCGGGCCAAGTGGCTGATGCTGCTGGTGTTCGTGCCGGTGTTTGCACTAGGCCTCGCGGCGGCTATATCACGACCTGACCAGTTTGAATCGCGCTCCCGCCTGATCGTGCCTTCGGTCAGCGGCGCCAGTCATGACGATCTCGTCCAGCCCGAGCTGGAATTCCTGCGCAGTCCGGTGATTGTTGCCCGTGTGCTCGACCGGTTTCCGATGTCGCGCCTGTATCCTGCGCTCAACGAGTCCTGTGAGGCCAGGAGCCGCGCGGTGCGAGTCGATGCCGGAGGTCTTCGCCGCCTCGCCGCAGAGTGTCGCCAGATGAGCGCCGACGCGATGGAGCGGGACTTCCAGGTCTGGGCGTCATCGCGGGCGCCCGTCATCACGGCGACTTACAAGAATGGAGACGCGGAAACTTCCGCAGAGGTCCTCAATGCGCTCATCGGCGCCTATCTTGCCTATAGCTCGCAAGTGTTGGCGCAGCCCCAGTCCATCAGGCCACCGATTGATCGGACCACACTGGAAGCTCGGCTGCTGGAATCTGAAGCCGCAGTCGGCGGTTTCCTGGAGGTGCAGGGCATCAGCAATTTCGAAGCAGAGCGTGATACCGTTCAGGCGCTCTACCAGGCAGCCAGTGAAGACCTGTTGGGAACGGATTCCCGTCTCCAGCAGGTGGAGAGCCAGCTTGGCGCCTATCGCGTGCAGATCAGGGCGATCCGGCCGCAACAACGCCTCTTCGTCGAGGACTCGACCGAGAAGACGCTGATCGACATGAAGCTCGAACGCGAAGCGCTGCTGGTCAACCATTTGCCGGGGTCTGTTGTGGTGCAGGACATGGACCGGCGCATTGCCCGAGCCGAAACCTTTATCGATACGCTGGACCGACCTGTTGGCACGGTGCGGACGGGGCCGAACCCGCGCTATGAACAGATGCTGTCGGTTATCGGCGATCTTCAGGCCGAAGCGGCGTCCCTGAAAGACCAGCAGGCCGCCCTTGCAAGGCAGATAGCCGGGTTCGAGGCGCGTCAGGCCCGCCTCACCAGCCTCACGCCGCGCTACAAGGAATTGATGCGCAAGCGGGACTTGCTGGAGCGCGACCTGATGTCCGAGGTGAGACAGGATGTGGACGCGAACGTGAGCCGCTTCTATGGCATTCGCGTGCTTGAGCCCGCCAGCGTACCGGTGCGGCCGACCGCGACGCGGTCCGTCGCGGCGGTGCTCGCCTTCTTGCTGGCCTGTTTCGCCGCGATTGTTGCCGGGCTGTTGAAGGCCCTGACCCGTAAAGGCTTTGCCACGCGGCGCTCGGTTGAGCGAACGTTGGACCTGCCCGTGCTCGCGACTGTCGGGGAGGCCTGAGCGAGGATGCGCGACCTGCGGCCGGATCTGGCGACGCTGTGGAGCGTTGCATCGCGCCTGAGGCCGCAGCAGGGCGCCCGCACTATTATGTTTGTCGCGGCGCGCAGTGGCGAGGGCACGAGCAGCATGGCGGCCTCGTTCGCCTTGATGGCGGCCGAGCATGCCGAACGGACGGCCTGGCTGGTCAGTCTCGAACTGACGGAGAATGCGGATTATGATGCGTTTGACATCGGCTTTGCGAAGAACGTGGCGCGGCCCGGTCGCGCCTATGACGCGTCGCTCGGATGCGCGCCGATGTATGAATTGATGCCGGCAGCGCGTGGCAGCGCGAAACTGCTCACCGCACATCCTGTGGCCGGGACAAGGCTGTTGGTCACACGGTTTCGCACGGAACGGCTGGCGGTTGGACAGACGGTGCGGCTGCGGTCGCAGGCGGGCTGGTGGCAGGCGCTGCGCCGGTCAACCGACTGGATCATCGTCGATGCGCCGGCGCTGGACCGCTCGGACGCAGCACTGGATGTGGCGAGTGAAGCTGACGGCGTCGTACTGGTCGTGCAGGCTGAATCGACCGGTGCCGAGGAGGTGGCCAATGCACAGCTCGCCATCGAGCGACGTGGGGGGTATGTCATCGGCGTGGTGCTCAACCGTATGCGGGCCGATGCGCGATTTGCGGGACGGATCGCGAGTTAGGGCAAGGCTTGCGACTGGCGCACTGCATTTGCGTCCTGTAGTCAGGTGCAAAGCCATAAGGACCGTCCCATTGCCTGTTGCAGACCCGATTGATGGCGAATACGACTATATTGTTATCGGTGCCGGATCGGCAGGATGCGTTGCCGCCAACCGGCTGTCAGCGGACCCGCGTAAGCGTGTGTTGTTGCTCGAGGCGGGCGGGCGCGACAACTGGATATGGTTCCATATTCCGGTCGGTTATCTTTTCGCCATCGGCAATCCGCGATCTGATTGGATGTTTGACACGGTTGCGCAAGCAGAACTGAACGGACGCAAGCTGTCCTATCCGAGAGGCAAGGTGCTTGGCGGTTCATCTGCGATCAACGCGATGATTTCCATGCGGGGGCAGGCGGCGGACTATGACCATTGGCGCGACCTTGGCTTGCCGGGATGGGGCTGGTCGGATGTCTTGCCGGTGTTCAAGCGGATCGAGGACCATTTCCTTGGCGACACCGAACACCATGGCGCGGGAGGCGAGTGGCGCGTCGAATACCCTCGTGTCCGCTGGGACATTCTCGATGCGGTCAGTGATGCCGCCTGCGAGATGGGTGTTCCGGCGACGGAGGATTTCAATACGGGTGACAATGAGGGTGTCGGTTATTTCCACGTCAACCAGAAGCGGGGCCTGCGCTGGTCGGCGGCGCGGGGCTTCCTGAAACCGGCATCGCGGCGCAGCAATCTGCGGGTCGAAACCGGTTGCCTTGTCGATCGGCTGATCATGAAAAACGGGCGCGCTGTGGGCATTGAGTATTTGCAGAACGGGCGGCGCCGACAGGCCGCGGCCAAGGGCGAAGTCATCCTGTGCGCCGGGGCGATCGGGTCGGTGCAGATACTGCACCGCTCAGGAGTCGGGCCTGCTGACTGGCTGAAGGCGGCGGGCATCGCCCCTGTGATTGACCGCCAGGGGGTGGGCCGGAACCTCCAGGACCATTTGCAGCAGCGGGCGATCTTTCGGGTGTCCGGTACGCGGACACTCAACGAGACCTATCATTCCCTGCTTGGCCGGATGGGCATGGGGCTGGACTATGCCGTGCGGCGGCGCGGGGCGCTGACAATGGCGCCCTCGCAGCTGGGCATCTTTGCGCGGTCGGATGCGGGGCAGGACAGGGCCAACCTGGAGTTCCACATCCAGCCGTTATCGCTCGACAAGTTCGGTGAGCCGCTGCATCGGTTTCCGGCAATTACGGCGAGCGCCTGTAATTTGCGTCCCACGTCGCGCGGCGAAGTGAGGATCGAATCGGCGGCGCTGGATGCCAAGCCCCTCATCAATCCGAACTATCTTGCGACCGAAACTGACCGGACTGTGGCGGCGGATGCCATAAGGATGACACGGCGCCTGATGGCGCAGGCTGCGTTGGCGCCGTTCCATCCGGACGAGATGCTGCCGGGCCCGGGCGTTGGGGATGATGACGTGTCTCTTGCGAAGGCGGCGGGCGACATCGGCACGACGATCTTCCATCCGGTCGGGACAGCGAGGATGGGACGTGCCGATGACCCGCTGGCCGTGGTGGACAAGGACCTGAAAGTGCATGGCGTGGGCGGGCTGCGCGTGATCGATGCCTCCGTGATGCCGACAATCGTGTCGGGAAACACGAACACGCCAACAATCATGATCGCCGACAAGGTATCGCGGGACATGGCGGCGGGTCGGTCGTGAATCGTACCTAGCGGAAGCAGTCTGCGACCTTTGCCAGCCAGCGCCTGACCTCGTCGCCCTGTTCATCCATCGAATTGCCGTGGCGTACCAGGATGACGTCGAGCTCTGGCACGAGGACAGTGTACTGCCCTTGATACCCATTGGCCGAGAAACTGCCGGGGCCGCACAGGCCGAGCCACCAGTGGGCGCCGTAGCCGAGCGGTTCGGCTGGCGGCGTGTTTGTTGGCGTGCGGGCATAGTCGACCCAGCCTTCGGGCAGGATGCGCTGGCCATCCCAGACACCGTCGCGCATGTAGAGCAGGCCGAAGCGGGCGAAGTCGCGCGCGGTAGCGTAGCAGAAGGATGAGCCGATGAAGGTGCCCTGTTCGTCAAATTTCGGTTGCGCAGACTGAACGCCGATCGGTTCGAACAGTTCACGGAACATCCACGATCGGAAGGCGTCTCCCGAGCTGCCCAGCGCGCGGGCGGCGCAGCGGGCGACGATATTGGTGGTGCCGCTAGCATAGCTCCAGGCGCTGCCGGGTTCATGCACGAGCGGAAAGTTCGCGGCGAAACTGGCCACGTCATCCTTGCCCTCGCCGAACAGCATTTCGATCACGTCGGACACGCCGGCATCGACATAGTCCTCGGCGAATTTCAGGCCGCTCGACATGCGCAGCAGCTGATCGAGCGTGATGTGGCGGCGCGGGTCACCCGGAGCCTGCCATTCCGGGACGTCGGCGGGCGCGTGAACGTCGATCAGGCCTTCCCGCGTTAGAATACCGACCAGCGCATGCGTGATGCTCTTGGCTTCCGACCAGGACGGATAGGTATCGCCGACCGTATATTCGCGCCAATAGCGCTCGCTGACGATGCGCCCGCCTTGCACCGCGAGGAAGGCATGGGTTTCGCCCATCACCTCAGGCGCGGGGTCGCTGAAGGCG
>NZ_JBDNGN010000143.1:0-11019 GCF_041689225.1 Hyphomonas sp.
ATGCGCACGGCCCAGAAACACACAATCGAAGACGTCATCCATGAAACCGGAAAAATCGTGAAGACCATCAGCTCATCCGAATGCCAAAACTATATCACAGGAGCGGGTTATGCTTCCGCCGAAAACTGAAACGCTCTAGGTCAGCGCGAACCAGACACAGGCACCTGCGGTGACCAGCGTTACAATCAGCGTGACCAGCGTTCCGGCCATGCGGCCGAAACTGGAACCCGACGTGCCACCAAGACCGATTGCGTGAAGGATGCGGGCGACGAGGAAGCTGCCGCCGAGCGCGTGGATCAGCACAACCGGCGCTGCCAGGGCCGCAAGCCCCGCAATGCCGATCAGGACAATCGGAACGTCCTCAACGGCATTTCCCTGAACGCGGATCGCACGTTGCATCGCCTCGTTGGCGCCATCGCCAAACATGACCTTTTCCTTCGCGCGGACGCGACCGACGTTCATCTTCAACGCCAGCATCAGGAAGCCGAACAGGCCGAAATAAAGTGTCGCAGCAGCAAATGCTGACATGGATAGTCCTCCCAGTTTTGAAGAGACTTACCGTAGTTTAGCCAATCTGCACGGGTTTTCTACCAGGCGCCGATATTCTCGGCACTGACCCACGGCTCCTTGGGCGCCTTGCGCTCACCCTTTTGCAAAAGCTCGACTGAAATGCCGTCCGGTGACCGGACAAAGGCCATGTGACCGTCGCGGGGCGGGCGGTTGATCGTCACGCCCTGCGCGGCAAGGCGCTCGACCGCCGCATAGATGTCATCGACCATGTAGGCGAGGTGGCCGAAATTGCGGCCGCCGGAATAGTCTTCCGGGTCCCAGTTATGCGTCAGCTCGACCATCGGGATATTCAGCTGGGTCGGATTGGCATTCTCGGGCACGCCGCCGAGACGTTTCACGTCTGCAGGCGACGCCAGGAAGACCAGCGTGAAGCGGCCTTTCTCATTGTCGACACGCCGGACCTGCTCCAGCCCGAGCCCCTCGCAATAGAATTTCAGTGATGCGTCAATATCGGCGACGCGCACCATTGTGTGAAGGTATTCGATGCTCATGAGGGGCCTCCATTGAGGTCGCGCACGACCTGTTTCAGGTTGGGTGGCATCAGGGCATAGTATCGGCGCATCGCCGCGGCGAGCAGCAGGATCATGAAGCCCATGATGGCGAGGAAGACGGAAAACGTGTGGATCATCGTGCCGGTCTCGAACACGGGTGATGACCCGGAGGCGCGCCAGAGCGCCAGCCAGACCATGTTGAAGGCGGCTACAAAGGGCGCAACCAGGATCGAGACGATCGTGGCGCAGGCGAAGAAATAAGTAGCCGAGCGCGGGCCTTCGCTGCGCAGGTAGAGGTCGGTGAACTCCGCATCGCCAATGTCAGCCGGAATTTCACCGGTTTCCTTGCGCGCAGCGAGGACTTCGGGCGCAAAGTCGCTGGTCGTCTTCCATCGCCATGCGAGGTGTGCGCCCCAGGCGAGAAGGGCCACGAAAAGCAGGATCATCGGCAACATGGAAAAACGGGCAGGTCCGAATTTGCGGCGAGGGGCCGTCTGCCCAGCTTGCCGGTTCAGGCGGCATGGGCGCGTTCATAGGTCAGCATGGCACGCTTTCGCGCCACACCCCAATGATAGTTATGGAGCCTGCCGTCCGCCGCAAGGGCCCTGTGGCAGGGAATGAACCAGCTGATCGGGTTTGCCCCGACCGCCGCACCGACGGCACGGGCGGCCTTGGGATGGCCGGACACTTTCGCCAATTGGCCATAGGTCTGGGTCGTGCCCGCCGGAATCTCGAGCAGGGCGCGCCAGACCTGACGCCGGAACGGCGTGCCATAGAGCGCCACGGGCATCGGCTCACCCGACTCGAAGACGCGACTGGCAAAGCTGGCCGCTTCCGCATCGTCACGCCGGATATCGGCACCGGGATAGCGCACGGCAAGGTCGGCAAAGGCCTGCGCTTCGCCGACGCCCTGATGTTCAAACCCAGTGCGTTGCGGCGCGCCTTCGTCGATAAACCCAAGCGCCACCAGCCCGCGCGGTCCGATCAGCCATGCACCCAGGCCGAACGGTGTGGGTGCCTTCCCCAAGACCAGGTCAGCCCCTGCCCCGCCGGCCTTGGCCTCACCGGGGGTGAGGCCTTCGTGAGCGATGAACAGGTCATGCAGGCGGCCCGGGCCGGACAGGCCGGTCTCGAGCGCGGCATCAAGCACGCTTGCGCCATCGCGCAGCAGGTCGCCAGCGGCGCCATGCGCCAGCGCGGCCTGGAATTGTTTCGGACTGATGCCGGCCCAGCGCGTGAATTCGCGCTGGAAGTGGCTGGGCGACAGGTTCATCGCGGTCGCTACGCTCGCAAGGTCCGGCCAGTCGCGCCAGGTGTCGCCGAGGTGATCCAGGGCGCGGGCCATGCGGTCATAGGCCAGGGCGCGTTCGTCGAGGGGGGCAAGTGTCAGTGTCATGAGAGGCAGTTTGCCTGCTGGGAAGGGCCGCTTCCACCCGTTTCTTGCGGCAACGTGCAGCTCAACGCACCTTTTAGCCCAAGGGCCTGTGCAGGCGGGTATCAGGCGCTAAAAGAGGGGCAGACAAACCAGACAGGGAGATAAACGTGACTCAGGGATTTTCGACACGCGCCATTCACGCAGGCAGTGCGCCAGACCCGGTGTCCGGGTCGCGCGCCCAGCCGATCCACCAGACAACCAGTTTCGTGTTCAAGGATGCGGCCCATGCCGCCAACCTGTTTGCACTCCAGGAATTCGGGAACATCTATACGCGCCTCGGCAACCCGACGACTGGCGCGCTGGAAGCCCGTATCGCCGATCTTGAAGGCGGCACGATGGGCGTTGCCACAGCGTCCGGTCATGCGGCGCAATTGCTGGCCTTCCATGTGCTGATGGAGCCCGGCGCGAATATCGTTGCGGCGCGGCAGCTTTACGGCGGCTCGATCAACCAGTTGTCGCACGCATTCAAGAAGTTCGGCTGGGATGTGAAATTTGTCGATATTGACGACGTGGCAGGGTTCGAGGCCGCGATTGACGACAAGACGCGCGTGATCTTCACCGAGAGCCTCGCCAATCCGGGCGGCCTCGTCACGGACATGGCCGCAATTGCCAAGATCGCCAGCAAGCACGGCATTCCCTTCATGGTCGACAATACGATGGCGTCGCCCTACCTCTGCCGACCGCTGGAGCATGGCGCGAATATCATCGTGGAGAGCCTGACCAAGTTCATCGGCGGTCACGGCAACTCGATCGGCGGCATGATCGTCGATGGCGGCAATTTCGACTGGCTGGCGCACAAGGCCAGGTTCCCGACCATGGCGAGCCCGCAATCCTATTACAATGACATGGTGTTCGGCGAGGCCTTCGCCGCGCTGCCGCTCGGCCCTGACGGGTCGAACGTGAATATCGCCTTCGCCATCGCGGCACGCGCTTTCTCGCTGCGCGATCTCGGCCCGGCGATGTCGCCCATGAACGCATTCCTCATCATGACGGGGTGCGAAACCCTGCCATTGCGCATGGAGCGCCACTGCGCCAATGCCCTGAAGGTCGCCAAGCACCTCAGCGCGCACAAAAAGGTCAGCTGGGTGCGCTATGCAGGCCTTGAAGGCGATGCGCATTTCGAGCGGGCGAAAAAATACCTGCCCAAGGGGGCTGGCGCCGTGTTCACGTTCGGCCTGAAGGGCGGGCATGAGGCGGGGGTCAAGCTGGTTGAGGGCGTGAAACTGTTCAGTCACCTCGCCAATATCGGCGACACGCGTTCGCTGATCATCCACCCGGCATCGACCACGCACAGCCAATTGACGGACGCGCAGAAAACCGCTGCCGGGGCTGCGCCCGACACCGTGCGCCTGTCGGTCGGAATCGAGGATGCTGCCGACATCATTGCTGATCTCAACCAGGCGCTGGCTTCGCTCTGATCGCCGGAAAATTCCCTTCCCTGTTTGCCTGAACGCCTGCAAAGTGATCGTCAGGCCAACAGGGGAGGGCCCAGACCCATGGCAGATGCCCGCAGCATAATTCTGCACGAATACCCGACGTCGCCGTTTGCAGAGAAGGTGCGCCTGGCGCTCAAGCTGAAGAACCTCGCCTATTCGCGCGTGGAGATCCCGGTGATCATGCCCCGGCCCGACCTGATGCCGATGACGGGCGGCTATCGCCGCACGCCGGTGATGCAGATCGGTGCAGATATCTATTGCGATACGGCGATCATCCTGCGTGAGCTGGAATCCCGTTTCCCGAATCCGTCACTGCGCACGCCGGGCCATGAGGGGCTCGCCCAGATGGTGGCCGGATGGACCGATGCGCGCTGGTTCCAGTCGTCGGTCGCCGTCATCTTTGGCGAGCGGGCCGACAGCGTGCCCGAGGATTTCAAAAAGGACCGCGAGGCCCTCTCCGGCCGGCCCTTCGACACCGAAGCCATGAAAAAAGTGGCGCCGATGATGCGCGACCAGTGGCGCGCCCGGCTGATGTTGCTGGAAGAGCGCCTTCAGGCTGGCAAGGGCGCTGGCGCCGGCGTCTACCTGATCGGCGCGAAGCCAGGCTTCGTCGACGTCCACGCCTACATGAATGTCTGGTTCGTGATGAACACGGTGCCCGACTTTGCCAATGCCTGCCTTGAGTCCGCGCCATTGACGCGCGCCTGGTATGACCGGCTGACCGAGGCCGAAGGCCAGGCGCCCGAAACCATCAGTTCTGCCGAAGCGCTGGCGATCGGGAAAACGGCGGCGCCGCGCCTCGTGGCGGCAACAACGCTCAACGAGCCGCAGGGCTTTTCCCCCGGTGACAATGTGGCCGTTGCGCCGGATGATTATGGCCAAGTCTGGGTCGAGGGCGAACTCGTGCACGCCGATGCCCAGCGCCTGATCCTGCAGCGCACATCGCCCGAGGCGGAAACCATCCATGTCCACTTCCCGCGCGCCGGATTCCTCGTCCGCCGGGCCTGACAAGGCTTGCGCATGCGCCTCCCGGATATAGGCTGGCCGAAAACCAGTCGTGGGAGGACGAAAAATGAAGCGTTTGATGATTGCGGGCCTGTTTGTGCTGGGCGCTTGCCAGTCGACACAGGCCGACGAGTTGGCCGTGGACGGCGCCGCGAGCGAAAGCTGGTACCCGTCGAAATATGGCGCCGCTGACCGGCTCGGCGCGCTCAACAATCTCAGCGTAGAAAAGACGGCGGCGGCGGCGAAACTGGTCACGACCGGAAAGACCTATTCGCTCGGCATGGTGACGGGCCGCGGTACTCCCGCCTATGGCCCGCGCAAATATGACGTGACGGTGCTGCAATTATCGGATGGGTCCGGCACACCCCTCGGTGAAAACATGGCGACCGGCAATGACGATATTGTCGATGTCTGGGTCGGCATCGGCAGCCAGATTGACGGGCTGGGCCATATGGGCATCAACCACGAATACTATAATGGCGTGCCCGTGGCTGACTTTGTCACGACATCCGGCCTGACCCAGTTTGGCACCCACCTGTTGCCGCCGATCGCGACACGCGGCGTGTTGCTCGACATGACCAAGGCATTCGGCGATCCCGTCGCGCCGGGTACGGCGTTCAACACAGCCGAGATCGAGGCCGCCGCAATGCGTGCGGGCATTTCCATCGAGGCTGGTGACGTCGTGCTCTTCTACACCGGTACGATGAAATCGCAGGCCGGGGCGTCCGAACTCAACCCCGCCGAACCGGGCATCGGCGTCGACGGCATCCAATACCTCGCAGATCTCGGCGTCGTGGCCATCGGATCGGATACATGGGCGGTTGAGGTCATTCCGTTCGAGAATGAGGCCCGCCCGTTTGACGGACACCTGACAATGCTGGCCAAGAACGGCGTCTACATCCTGGAAAACATGGTGACGGACGAACTCGCCGCCGATGGCGTGACGGAATTCTTCTTCACGCTGGGCGCGCCCCGCCTTGAAGGCACCGTGCAGGCCATCATCAATCCGGTCGGCATTCGCTAGACTCTCGTCGAATGTCCGGCCCAACGAAAAACGCCGCCCTCTTTCGGGGGCGGCGTTTGTCTGTTGGCTGAAAGTCGTGAGCAACTAGAACTTCACGCTGGCCTTGCCGTACACGAAGCGGCCGGAGCTGCCGTACGGGATGTAGCCGGAGAACGGCGTATTGCCTGTGCCGTTCTGACCAATAGGCGCTGGATCGCCATACTCGTCGAACACGTTGTCCGCACCAATCGACAGGGTGATACGCTCGTTCCAGGTGTAACGGCCCTCGATGTCGAGGAGCGTGTTTGGATCGATCGTGTAGTCGTTGGCAGGGTTCGAGCTTGGCACGAGCACTTCGCCGTAGCGGATGGCACGGACCGTTGCGCCGAATGGACCACGTTCCCAGCCGAGCGAGGCCGTGAGCTTGTCTTTCGGCGTACCCTCTTCAAATGTCAGCACATTGACGCGGCCGAACAGGACCGGGTTCGACGGCAAGGCCGTGAGCTGAGGAATGTCCGGCACTGCGGTGACATCCGTCTTGTTGAAGTTGGCACCGAATGTCGCATCAAACTTGCCCATGTCCGTTTCCGGGAACGCATAGTTTGCCACGATGTCGACACCTGTCGTTTCGGTATCCACACCGTTGAGGAAGAAGCGGCCACCGCCCGAACCCAGAAAGCCCTGGCCTTCGAGGTAGTCACGCACGTCCTGCGACGTGAGGTTTTCCGACAGCACGATCCGGTCGTTCACGTCGATGCGATAGGCATCAATGGTGACGTTGAGCGGACCATTCCGGAAGACAGCACCTATCGAGTAGTTGACCGAGTTCTCGGCATCGAGATCCTGGGCACCCAGAGCCACGGCCGCCGGATCAGTGACCGGGAACGTGGTGATGTCGAACGGCACGCCGTTGATGAAGTTCGTCGACGTCGTCGCAAAGTACTGCTGCTGCAGGGATGGCGCACGGAAGCCATTCTGCAGCGAGCCGCGCAGGGCGAACATGTCGTTGAAGTCATAACGGGCAGCCAGTTTTCCGGTGACCGTTTCGCCGAAGTCGGAATAGGACTCGACGCGCACGGCACCCGACACAAGGAACGCGTCTGTCACGTTGGCTTCGAGATCGAGATAGGCACCAATTGCGGTGCGGTCTTCGTCAACTTCATTGGCCGGACGGAAGCCCGGGAACACCTGCGCGCCCGAAGATGTCGGGCTGCCGTTCAGGAGAACGCCGCCATTGCGGTAGCTGTCTGGCTCGCCAGCATTGATCTCATACATTTCCTGACGGGCTTCGAGACCCCAGGCGACGTTGAGATCGGAGGCGAGACCGTCAACCGCAAAGCCTTTGACGGCCGAGAGGTTGGCGACGACCTGGCTGTACTTGAAGCCGCCGGCATCGAACGATGTCTTGGAGGCAGGGCCGATCGAACGGTTGAGTGTGTTCTCGATCGTGAACTGCATCTCGTTCGAACCGTAGACGAGGGACGTATCCATATCCCATCCGCCCATGTCGAACCGGGCACCGCCAGCCAGCGACGCGTCGGTGGTTTCTGGCGAGATCAGAGGCAGGAAGCCGTTCGGGTAGATTTCGACGACGTTACGGGCATCCAGAGCGCGGCGGTAGAAGCCTGCCGATGTCGTGTCGCGATCCTGATAGCTGGCCCAGCCATAAAGCTCGACGCCATTTTCAAGATTGTAACCTGCATTGCCGAACAGTGTGATCTGTTCGAGTTCAGGCTCGCCGGTCCATGCGTTGTAGCGATTGATCACTGCTTCGCGCGGATCGGTGCCACCACCTGGATAGTTCGGACGAACGTCGAACCCGGAGCGTTCAGAATGCTGCTGGTCTTTGTACTCGGCCGACACAGTCAGGTAGCCGTCCTCGCCAAGCTGGAAGCCTTTCCAGCCCGCCAGAGTCACGACGTGTCCGTCAGACCGTTCGCGGGAAATTTCGCCGCTGGCCGGAACGGTGACGCCGGCAGGCGGCGTTCCGACTGGTACGGTGTATTCCGTTTCGCGCCAGCCATAGCTGACTTCTGCGGCCCCGCCTTCGGCAGCTTCCCGCAGGTTGACGTTGATCACGCCAGCGATGGCATCAGAACCATACTGGGCCGAAGCGCCATCACGCAGCACTTCGATGGCGGAGACGGCAAGGGTCGGGATCGTGTTGAGGTCGACAGCCGATGTACCGCGACCGATTGATCCGTTCACGTTGACGAGCGACGCCATGTGGCGGCGCTTGCCATTGACGAGAACCAGCGTCTGGTCAGGGCCGAGACCGCGCAGCGAGGCTGGCCGGACCGAGTCCGTGCCGTCATTGAGGGCCGGACGCGGGAAGTTGAATGATGGGAGCTGGACCGACAGGGCCTGGTTCAGTTCGCCGATGCCGATCTTTTCGAGCGTGGCCGCTGAGACGATGTCAACAGCGACAGCCGTGTCGAGGGCGGAGCGATTGGCGACCCGCGTGCCCAGCGTAACGACGGTCTCGAGCGTACGATCGGTTTCCGGGGCGGCTTCTTCCTGGGCAATGACCGGGAAGGCGATGGATGCGATGGCCACAGCAGCTGTGGCAGCTCGCAGGACAGTTTTGAACTGCACGGTGAGTATCCTCCTTTGGATTACGATGGGCGCCCGACGCTGGGTGTCCAACTTTGAATGACTCCCTTTGGGCATTCAAAATCAGAGCGAAGATCGGACGTTAGTGAAAAAATCACAAGTGGGAGACACTTTTTGTCCCGCTCATGTGATAATTATGACACTTCGGTAATGGCATTGCGAAAGGCCACATCATGAACAGACGACTGTGCCTTATCACGGGCGCATCAGCCGGCATCGGCGCGGAGTTTGCCCGTCAGTATGCGGCGCTTGGCTGGGACCTCGCCCTGACCGCGCGCCGCGCCGACCGGCTGGAGGCGCTGGCGGCCGAGCTTGAGGCCGCGAATGGTATAACCGTCATCCCGATCGTCCAGGATCTTGCCCGCGCCAACTCTGTCGACAAGATCCTTGGCACGCTTGCCGACCAGGGCCGACAGGTCGATGCCCTCGTGAACAATGCCGGCTACGGGCTGCCCGGAACATTCTTCAATACCGACTGGAAGGATCAGGCGGCCTTCATCCGGGTTCTTTATGCGGCTCCGATAGAACTCGTGCATAAAGTGCTGCCGGGCATGGCAGAGCGCCGCTATGGCCGCATCATCAATGTCGCCTCGCTTGCGGGCTATGCCGCCGGCAGTGCAGGCCACACGCTCTATGCGAGCGTCAAGGCCGGGCTGATCAAGTTTTCCGAAAGCCTGAATGCCGAATGCGCCGCGACCGACCAGCCCGACATCCATTGCACCGCGCTGTGCCCCGGCTTCACCTGGAGCGAGTTCCACGACGTCAACGGCACGCGCGACGACACGGACAAGATGCCGAAATGGATGTGGATGCAGGCCGCGCCTGTCGTGAAGGCCGGCATCGATGCGGTCAACAAGGGCCAGCCGGTCGTCGTCCCCGGCGCCGTCAACAAGACGCTGGCCTCCCTGACCCGCATTCTCCCCGAACCCCTCGGTCGCGCCATGGTCCGCGCCCAGTCACGACGCTACCGGCGGATGGACGCCTGACGCCACCTGCGTTGTTGCACCGCACAATCTTTCCATGACTCTTCGCGCCTGCGCACTATACTAAGAAAATTGACTAGAGATCGTGGAGGATATTATGGACGGCACTGCAGGCGAAACACTCGAGACATCCCCGGTCCTGACAGGGCTTGTCGCAACCATGGCCGACGGCGTCTCGGCGCTGGAAACCTATGTTGCCGCCGCCACTAGCGGCGCCGGTGCCCGGCTGAAAACCGCAGAAGGACGCCCCGACCGCAAGGCGCTGGAACGCGAGCAGCACATGGCCCACGGCCTGTCATGGATCGCGACCTATCTCGAAGCCCTGCGCCAGACAGCCGAATGGGCCGCCCGTCTCGAAGCGGAAGGCAAGTTCGGCGAGATCGAAGCGCTTCTCTCGCAGATCCTGTTCAGCGAATATTTTGCACAACTCGTCGGCGGCGTGCCGATGAACCAGGGCGAGACGATCCGTCCGCACGAACTGGGCCTGCTGGCCGAGGTCGACGCGCTTTTTGCCAATCCTGCGGTCAATCGCCTGATCATCGAGGGCAAGACCACTGCGTCCATGGCGGCTGCTGCCCGCCTGTTGCCCGACGCCTTGTCGCGCAACACGGTGGAAGAGACCGGCCTCGACGAGACGATGAGCATGGTGCGCGAGCAGTTCGCGAAATTCTCAAGCGACAAGATCAAGCCGCACGCCCATGGCTGGCACATGCGCAACGACTATATCCCGATGGATGTCGTCAACGAGATGGCTGAGCTCGGCGTGTTCGGCCTGACCATCCCCGAAGAATTCGGCGGCTTCGGCATGGGCAAGATCGCCATGTGCGTCGTCTCCGAAGAACTGTCGCGCGGCTATATCGGCGCCGGCTCGCTAGGGACGCGCAGCGAGATCGCAGCCGAACTGATCCTGATCGGCGGCACCGACGACCAGAGGCAGAAATGGTTGCCCCTGATTGCGAGCGGCGAAATCCTGCCGACCGCCGTGTTCACCGAACCGAATACCGGTTCTGACCTCGGCAGCCTGCGCACCCGCGCGGTCAAGACCGAAGACGGCAGCGAATATGCCATCACCGGGAACAAGACCTGGATCACCCACCCGGTCCGCGCCGATGTGATGACCGTGCTCGCGCGCACCGAACCGGCGACGAACAATTTCTCCGGCCTGTCGATGTTCCTGGCCGAGAAGCCGCGCGGCGACGATGCCAACCCCTTCCCGGCTGACGGCATGACCGGCGGTGAAATCGAAGTCATCGGCTATCGTGGCATGAAGGAATACGAGATCGGGTTCGACGACTTCCGCGTGAAATCCGAAAACCTGCTCGGCGGCGTCGAGGGCCAAGGCTTCAAGCAGCTGATGGCGACGTTCGAAAGCGCCCGCATCCAGACGGCGGCCCGCGGTATCGGTGTGGCCCAGAACGCCTTCGAGATCGGCCTGCAATACGCCCTCGACCGCAACCAGTTCGGCCATCCGATCTTCAGCTTC
>NZ_JBDNGN010000144.1:0-6342 GCF_041689225.1 Hyphomonas sp.
CGCAATGGAATACTCCCCGCGCAGGCCCTCCAAAATAATACGGATCTTCTCCTCAGCAGAAAACTTCCGCCGGGTCTGCCGCTTGATCTCTTTAACGTGTCGCTCAGCCGATCCTTCGGCCTTTGATTTCTGCCTCAGGGTAGCTGACGGGGAACAATCATGCGTGCGCTTGCTCGCATCGAGCGCGACCAGCAGGCGCATATGGAAATGACCGACCTCATCGCCTGGTATGAACTCCTGTTCTCCCCACCGATGACCGACGAGCAGATCAATGCTGCGATCGCAGACACGAAGAAGCGCCACGCACAGTTCCGCAAGGCTGTGGAGAAGCGGTTGGGGTCCGGGTGCAGACTACTCGGCGAGGCGCTGGCGGATGCGGTGTTCAGTGAGGATGATTTTGTGTCGATGCAGGATACGCGGCAGTGAACCCCAGCGACACCCATCCTGGTCCTGTCGACCCTGACCAGCTCTTCACCCCGGAAGAAGCCGCAGCCCTGCTCAACGTGAAACCTCAGACACTCGCGAAATGGCGGATGGGAGGACGAGGCCTTGGCCCACATTTCGTGAAAGTCGGCAGCGCGATCAGATATCGCCGCGCCACGCTGGTGTCATTCATTGAAGGCGACACATTCACGAACACTGCCGAAGCCAGATCAGGCCTGCGCGAACGCTAATTTCTGTGGGCAATGTGTGGGCACGTCGAAATTCAAAAAAGTAGAATTGTCGCTAAAGCCTTGTTTCCTTTGGTGCACCCGGAGCGATTCGAACGCCCGACCCCCAGATTCGTAGTCTGGTGCTCTATCCAGCTGAGCTACGGGTGCCTACCCAACGAAGGCGGACACATACAGGCAGGCTTCCGCCCTTGCAAGCCTGTCTGACACGGGTTTTCGGGGAAAACTGCTCTCAGGGCGGCGGGGCTGTGGCCTCAGCGTCGACCGTGCCGCGAATCCAGCCCGTGAAGGCGGCGACTCGCGTATAGATTCCGGGGCTTTCGGCCCGGCCACAGCCAACGCCCCAGCTGACGATTCCAACCTGGACAGGCTGGCCGGTGCTGCCATAGCGGACCAGTGGACCGCCGCTGTCGCCCTGGCAGGAATCGATGAAACCGTCTCCGGCGCAAATTTGGGTGCCGGGATCAATTGCAACGTCGCAATAGGCGTCTGCAAAGCCGCAATCGCTGATCAGGTGGGCGATCTAGGTCTTGCAGACGGCGCCAGTCACGGCGCGCACCCGGCCTTCCTGCAAGCGCATCCGGGGCGCGCTGAGATGGCGACCGGTGCGGCTGACGGCGCGTTCGCCGGGGCCGTCTTCTTCGGTGTTGCCATAGCCGGCGACATAGCAAGCATCATCGTCGTCGCCTGCATCCGGCACGGCCTGAAGCGCGGCGACGGGGCCGGCCCATTTCCCGACGATGCGCAGGAGGGCGATATCGTTGCCGGCCTCGGGGCGGCCGGACTGATAATCGGGATAGACGACGATCAGGCTGACCGGGAAGACCGAACCGGCCGCCATGCGGCGCAGGTCGCCATTACCGATGACAAGGATGATGGGCCCGAACCGGACAAGGTTGCCGTCGGCGTCGGGCACGTATTGCCCCTCGCCGCCTCGACGCAATGGGCGGCGGTCAGGGCCCAGGTGTCGCTGATCATCGTGGCGCCGCACTCATGATAGAGCCCGCTACCCTGTATCGACTGCAGGGAGGCGATGCCGGTGGTGGCGGATATCCAGTCGGCATAGGCCGAGACGCGCATGTAGATGCCGGGGCTTTCGGCCCGGCCGCAGCCGAGCCCCCAGCTCACCACACCGACCTGAACCGGCACGGCGTCTGTGCCGCGCTGGACCAGCGGACCGCCGCTGTCGCCCTGGCAGGAATCCGAATAGCCGGTGCCGGCGCAGAGTTGCAGTTCGGGCGAGACGGTGACGCCGGCATAGTCTGCGCCATAGCTGTATTCCGCGATCAGGCCTTCGATCTGGGTCTTGCAGGTCTCAGGCGAGACCGGGGGCACGAAACCCTCCTGCAGGACCATCATCGGGGCGCTGAGATGGCGGCCGGTGCGGCTGAAGGCTTCTTGTTCGGCGGCGTTCTCGCCGGACTTGCCATAGCCGGCAACGACGAGGTCGGACCAGGGCTCGGCCATGCTGCTGACATCGCCTGTCAGGCCGTCGAGCCGGGAGACGGGGCCGGTCCAGCGGCCATCTATGTTGAGGAGGGCGAGATCATGGCCGCGTTCGGCCTTGCCGCGCCTGTAACCGGGATGGACGGTGATGCCCTTGACCAGGAAGACGGTGCCCTTCTGGACGCGGCGCAGGTCCCCTGCCCCGACGGTGACGGTGATCGGGCCGAAGCGGACAAGATTGCCGTTTTGATCGGGCACGTACTGGATGGCGCGGCGGCCGTTTTCGATGCGGGCCGTCTCGACGCAATGGGCGGCTGTCAGGGCCCAACTTTCGCCAATCATCGTGGCTCCGCACTCATGATAGATGTCACGACCCTGGACGGACTGCATCGAGGCCATGCCGGGCCAGTCGGCGGGGTCTGCATCTCGTCCGGCCACGACACAGGCCGAGGCGAGGGCGAGTGTGCCGAGCGCAAGGCTCCATTTGGCGATCGGTTTCATGACGTCCCTCCCTTGGTCTTGCAAGCAGTATACACACCCCTTGCGACAGCGCGCGCCAAAGTGCTGGCTGCGAGTTCGCCGATGCGGGCGACGGAGGCGGGGGCCGGATCCGGCAAGGCGCGTTTGCCGGTCGACAGGACAAAGACCGCATCGCCGTCAAACGGCGCAAAGACGGGCCTTATGGCGCGCGAGAAGCCGGACAGGGCCATCTGGGCGACGCGCTTGGCCTGGTCGGGCGTCAGGATGGCGTCAGTAGCAATGCAGGCAATGGTCGTGTTCTGGCCGAGGCCGGGATTCATTTTCGCGGCGCCCCAGTCTTCCGGGTCCATGGCGAAATCGGCTGGCGGGCGGGCGCCGCCGAATTCGCCGCCGATCTCATAGGGCCAGGCCCAGAAAGCGTCGGTGCCGGGCATGTAGACCGAGCCATAGCAATTGACCGCCGCGAGGGCGCCAATTGTGATCTTGTCCTGGGTCACGATACTAGCCGAGCCTGTGCCGCCGAGATGAGCCCCTGCGGCGGCGCCAAAGCCCGCCCCGGCCCGGCCCAAGGTGAACGTGCCGGAGACCGCGTCATAGGCCTTGCGGCCAAGCGCGGCATAGGGCGAGACGTCGCCCCAGTCCTTGTTGCCGCCATTGGCGAGGTCATACAGGATGGCCGCAGGCACGATGGGTGATTTCGGCACGCTGGGCAGGTCGATCAGGCTGAAGCCGCGCCCGGCCTTCTTGAGGCCCGCTGCCACGCCGTCGGCGGCTGCGAGGCCGAACGCGCTACCCCCGGCAAGGACAATCGCGTCCACGGCATCGACCAGCGTGCCGCCGGCCAACAGGTCTGTCTCGCGCGTTCCGGGACCGCCGCCGGCGACGCACACTGCCGCCACGACGGGCTGGTCTGGAAGAATCACCGTGGCGCCTGTGCGCACGGATACATCTTCTGCCTGCCCGACCCTGATGCCCGGGACGTCCGTTATCAGGTTCTTCGCACCACGTTTGGCCATCATGTCTGCCTTTGTCTTTTCATTCCTGCACCCATCTCATAAGGTCAGCCGGACACCGCGCCAAGCAAAGGGTTTTTCATGTTTCGCCTTTCCCCCACTTCCGCCCGTTCCGTGGCGCTGCCATTCCTCGCCCTTGTTGGCTTCGCGCTGGCCGCCTGCGCGCCGGCCAAAGACAATGTGACATCCACGGAGGATGCCGCCCGCGAGGCGGCTGAGACAGCCGAAACACTGAGCCCGCCACTGGGCGACCTGAGCTGGACCAAGGGCGCGATGGTTGCGGCGGCCAATCCGCTAGCGGTCGATGCCGGGCTGGAAGTGATGCGCAATGGCGGCAACGCGATTGATGCCGCGATAGCCGTCCATGCCGTGCTGGGCCTCGTCGAACCGGAAAGCTCCGGCCTCGGGGGCGGCGCGTTCATGGTCTATTATGACCGCGCCAAGGACGAGATCACCGTGTTCGATGGCCGCGAAGTCGCGCCGGCCGCCGTCACAGCCGACTATTTCGTCAAGGACGGTGAAGTGATGGGCTTCATCGAGGCCTGGCAGTCGGGCCACTCTGTCGGCGTGCCGGGCCAGGTCGCACTCTACAAGGCAGCGCATGACGCCGCCGGCACCGGCGATTGGGCCGCGAATTTCGCACCTGCCATCAAGCTCGCGGAAGACGGCTTCAATGTCGGGCAGAAGCTGCATGAGGCACTCGCATCCGAGCGGTTGCGCAGTTTCATCAATCTTGACGACAACCCGGTCACAGCCGCCTATTTCTATCCGGACGGCACCCCCCTGCCGGTGGGATACCTACGCAAGAATCCGGACTATGCCACCACGCTGAAGGCGATTGCCGCTGAGGGTCCGAGCGCCTTCTACAAAGGTGAGATCGCAGACGGAATCGTCGCGGCGACCAATGCCGAGCCGTATGGCGGCGTGATGACGCTGAAAGACCTCTCGGACTACACGGTGAAGACACGGCCTGCTGTCTGCGGCACGCTGCCGACCGGCTACAAGATCTGCTCGGCGCCGCCGCCCAGCTCCGGCGGGATCGCACAGAACGAAATCATGGGCCTTTATGACCAGATGAAGCCCGGCCCCAACATGCGTGTCAGCGAAGACTATTTCCTCAGGATATTCGTCGACGCCCAGCGCCTCGCCTATGCCGACCGCGACTATTATGTCGCCGATGCCGACAAGGTGACCGTGCCGACCGCCGACCTGATCAATCCGGACTACCTGAAAGTGCGCGCGACCCAGGCCTTTGCCCCGGACGGCCATGCGACGCCGGGTGATCCGGGCGTTGCCCTTGGCCGCGATCCGATGATCGGCATGTGGGGCCAGGACAAGACCGAGCACGCGCCGGGCACGACGCATATCTCGATCGTGGATACTGACGGCAATGCCGTGTCGATGACAGCGACCGTGGAGGCCGCCTTTGGCTCATCGCGCATGACGCACGGCTTCCTGCTGAACAACCAGCTGACCGACTTCTCGCGCGCACCGACCGCGGGCGGCCAGCCAGTGGCGAACGCCCCTGCCGCCGGCAAGCGTCCGCGCAGCTCGATGTCGCCGACAATCGTGTTCGATAAAGGCGGCGACCTGTTCATGGTGACCGGTTCGCCGGGCGGCAATTCGATCATCGCCTATGTCGCCAAGACGCTTGTCGGTGTTCTCGAATGGGGCCTGACGGCGCAGGAATCTGTCGACCTGCCGAATATCATCGCGCGCGGTGATACGGTGGGCGTCGAGGTCGACCGGGCCGGTGGACCAGAGAAGGCCGAGACGCTGCGCCAGATGGGCTACACGGTCGAAGAGCGCACCGGCGAGAATTCCGGGCTGCACGTGATCGTGGTGCGCGACAATGGCCTTGAAGGCGCTGCCGACCCGCGCCGGGAAGGCGTGGCGAAGAAGCTGGAATAGAGAGCGATCAACCGCCCCGCAAGCGCTCGCCCTTCGACTTCGCTCAGGGTGAGCGCTCCGGACACAGCGTGACAGGTTAGACGATGGCCAAGCTCTATTTCTCCTATGCCGCGATGAATGCCGGCAAGTCGACGATCCTCTTGCAGGCGGCGCACAATTACCGTGAGCGCGGCATGGATGTGCTGTTGCTAACCTCGGCGCTTTATCGCGAGGATAGCGACGGGCATATTTGCTCGCGCATCGGGATCAGTTCCGAGGCGACGCTCTATTCCGACACGGTCGACCTGTTCGCCCTTGTGCAGGACGTGATGGCCAAGGGGCGGCTCGACGCAATCTTTGTCGACGAGGCGCAATTCCTGACCAAGGAACAGGTCTGGCAACTGGCGCGGGTGACGGACTACCTGCACGTGCCGGTGCTGGCTTATGGATTGCGCACCGATTTCCAAGGCGAGCTGTTCGAGGGATCGTCAGCGCTGCTGGCAATTGCCGACAATCTGCGCGAGATCCGGACGATCTGCGAATGCGGCAGCAAGGCGACCATGGTCGTGCGCCTCGGCCCGGACGGCAAGGCGCTGACGGAGGGCGATCAGGTCTCGATCGAGAAAACGACGTACCTGTCACTCTGCCGGCGCCACTGGGAAGAGCGCATGGGCCGCTTCCCAGTGGGCTGAGGCGGGCATTCTAGAGCGGTTCTGTCTTTGACAGAATCGGACGGATTCCCAGACACTTCGAACTCTGATTCAGTTTCCGGACTGGAAGAGGAGGTTTATCACCATGGGCAAGTACTATTCCGTTGATCTTCGCGAACGTGCCGTGGCGGC
>NZ_JBDNGN010000145.1:0-39407 GCF_041689225.1 Hyphomonas sp.
CAGTTCGCCGACGCCATCCTTGCATTCATGCGTGAAACCATCCCGCAGGAATGGAAGAAATTCCGCGACAAGGTCTCAGACAACTTCCGCGTCATAACCCACGAGAACTTTCGGGTTTTGGAGTAGAAGCTGTATAACATAAGAACGAAGGGCAATCTCGCAGGTGTAGCTCGATGGTGGAGCAGCAGCTTCCCCAGCCTCCTTTTTCCAATGCAAAACAAAGTGTTGAGCCAAAAAAGAGCAACAAAAAACTTCAATAAATACAATAGGGTTATTTCTGGTTGTACAACGATTTAGTAAGCCCTGTGTTCCATCCTGGGTCATACGCCGATCAACCAAAGGAAGCAGGAGGCATCGATGGACAAGAACAAGTTGCTAGCGAGTTTTCAGGAAGTGATGACCACGAAACGCTCTGTGTCGCAGCACCTGCTTAGCGTAGTTAAAGTTGGCGGTCTGTTTGTGTTCGTGTGCGGCGTTATCGGATTTGTTGCAGGGTTCTTTCTGCTCATCTCCGAAGGCACCTCAGGCGCCTATACTATCGGAGTTTCCTTTGGCGTTATGGTCCAAGGCGCGATGATCCTGGTCATCGGCGAAATCGGACATGTAGTCCGTGACAACTCGATACTGTTACGCAGAATCTGTGCGGGGAAGACAACAACACCAGCGAGTTAGCTTTACGTTCGATACCCTTCACCCGCTCCAGTTGTTACGCCATACGGTCGAGAAACCGGTCCACTAGTCTGATCGGCGAGTAGACGAGTATTTGCTAGATTAATCCAAACGGTGGGGCACTTTCCCTTTTTGTTCATGGCGAAATATGGGGGTATTGAAGTGCCCCTCATGGCCATAACCTATTGATCTAATTGGGTTTCGTCGGTCTCCCCCGAACCACCATTCAGGCGCGCTTGGCGCCGAGTTCCCAGCCTGTGTCCTCGTCTGCCATCAGCACGTCCGCCAGTGTCGCTACCAGCGCGCGCGGACGAATCGGCTTTTCGATCAGGGCGGTAAAGCCCGCCCTTTCGCAGGCGGCCTTGCGTTCAGCGCTGATATCAGCCGTGACGGCGAGGATGGGCGCGAGCTGGTTGGGGCCGGTGGTGGCGCGCAGGGTGCGCACGATGGTCTCGCCACTGCCGCCCGGCATATGGATGTCGGCGAGGATGGCCTGGTAGGGCGCTTCGCTGGCGCGCGCGATGGCATCGGCGGCATTCTGGACCGTCTCGACCCGCCAGCCCGCCGCTTTCAGCGCCTGGGACATGACCAGCGCGCTGATGGCGTGGTCTTCGGCGATCAGGACATTGCCAAGGGTCAGGCTGCGCATGCGCGGCTTGTGAGGCGCGTCAACGGCCAGACGCGGCCCAGCGCGCAGCACCGGGATCGTGACCGTGAACACCGACCCGCCGCCAGCATTGTCAGCCAGCTTGATCTCGCCGCCCAGCAGGGCTGTCAGGCCCTTGGCGATGGACAGGCCGAGACCCGATCCACCATGCGTCTGGGCGGTGGAGGCGCGGGCCTGTTCGAAGGCCTTGAACAGGCGGGCCTTGTCCGCATTGGAAATGCCGCAGCCGGTGTCGGACACGGTCATGCGCAGCTTCAGATGGCCGGCGGCCTCGAGCGTCGCGAGCGTCGCGCTGACATGGCCCTGCTCTGTGAATTTCAGCGCATTGCTCATCAGGTTGAACAGGATCTGGCGGACACGCATGGCGTCGGACTCGACGCGCATCACGCTGTCGGACTCGACATGGATCCGCAGGTCGAGCCGCTTACCGGCGATACGCGACTGCCACAGGTCGCGCGCTTCAGCGGCGAATTCGTGCAGGTCGAACGGGCCCGGACTGAGCGGCAGCTTGCCGGCTTCAAGGCGCGACAGGTCCAGCAGGTCGCCAAGCAGGCGGTCGAGATGGTTGCCGCTTTCGCTGATCGTGCGGGCAAGGCGGCGCGGCTCGGAACCGGAGATCGTGTCCTGCAGGAGGTCGGCGACACCGAGGATGCCGGTCAGCGGCGTGCGGATTTCGTGGCTGAGAAAGGCGAGGAAACTGGACTTGTCACGGGCGACATCAAGCGCCCGGGCGGTGGCCTGCCGGAGGCGCTTGCCGGCGGCCTGCATGGCACGGGCCCTGAGCGCGTTCTCCTGCGCCACGGCAGCGAGGATGGCCCCGGGCGTAACGAGGCCCTTGTAGCGCCCGTCATGCAGGACGATCACGCCGTCGGTCAGGACCGATGTGTTGCCGTCGGCTGCAAGTTTGGCGATGAGCGCAACCGTTGTGCCGGTTTCAGCCATGACCGGTTTGGGTGTCATGAAATGGCTGACCGCGCGGCTGGCAGCGACGTCACGGCCGCCGGGACTGGCGAGAACTTCGGTCAGCCGGGCCCGTGTGACCTGGCCCAGGGCGGCGCCATTCATAACCACGGGCAAAGCGAACAGGGACGGGTCTGACAGGAACAGGCCGAGCGCGGCCGAGGCCGACATGTCCGCCCCGATCGGCGCAACGCCAATCGCAATATCCTCTACACGTACTTGCATCTTTCGAGAATGCGCCCTTCACCCGTTAAGCGCGCATTCTGCTTGAAATTCGTTTACGCGCCGCAAACGGTTTCCTAACGGATTGTAAACCATGCGGAGGGGGTGAGGCCGGAGGCGCGCAGACCCGTGGCGCGGGGGCGGCACGTGGGCGCCGAGGGTGTGGCAGGACCGCAGCAGGACCGAGCCATGCTGGCCCGGTCCGCGCGTGTCAGAGGCAAGTCCAGGCCGCCCGACGGGCGGCCCGAACTTATTTGATTTCGCCCTGATGGGTGACGATCTTGCTGACCAGGCCGTATTTCACGGCTTCATCGGCGCTCATCCAGAAGTCACGATCGGTGTCCTTCTTGATCTGCTCAAGGCTCTTGCCCGTGGCATCGGCGAAGATCTGGTTCAGGCGTTCGCGCATCTTGAGGATTTCGCGGGCCTGGATCTCGACGTCCGTGGCCTGGCCGCCGACGCCGCCACGCGGTTCATGGAGCAGGAAGCGGGTATTCTTCAGGGCGAAGCGGTTTTCCTTTTTCGCGGCCGAATAGATCAGCGCGCCAGCCGAGGCGACCCAGCCTGTGCCGAGCACTTTTACCGGCGCGGTGACAAACTTGATCATGTCATGGATCATGTCGCCGCTTTCGACGTGGCCACCGGGCGAGGAAATCACCAGCAGGATCGGCTCCTTGGGGTTCGCAGACGACAAAGCCAGCAGGCGTTCGCAGACGCGCTTGGCCTGTTTGAAGTCGATCCCGCCGGTCAGCAGGATGGTGCGGGCCTTGAAGAGGGCTTCTTCAAGGAACGCATTCGGCTCGCCCATTGGCGAGCTTTCGGCTTCTTCGTCGTCGAGGTGGGAATAAGGTGACATGTCATCTCCGGACAGGGGATTCTGAATTGACGCTATAGGTGAGGCGCACTGGCGTCCGGGTCAAGGCTGGAGAGGTTAAACCCGTGGAAAACGCTGTATTTGCTGGGTCATTCATCTTCCCCCGCTGGCGGGGGAGGTGGGCTTCAGCCCGCATGGGCTGAAGGTCGATGGGGGAATTCTGGCGCGACATGCCCCCTCCGACCCCTTCGGGGCCACCTCCCCCGTGAACGGGGGAGGATGAAGAAGGTCACGCCGCCTCTGCGACGATCCGGGCGACGTCTTCGGCGTAGCGCTGGGCCTTTTTTTCGCCGACGCCGCTGATCTGGCGCAGGGCATCGGGCGTGGCGGGGCGTTCGCGGGCGATTTCGGCCAATGTGCGGTCATGGAAGATGACATAGGGCGGCACGCCCCGTTCCTTCGCCGTATCGGTGCGCCAGAGGCGGAGGGCATCGAACAGGTCCTGGTCGCGGCCTGACAGGTCGGCCAGCGCGGCGGCGGAGGCCACACTGCGCGATTTGGAGGGCTTCTTGCGGGTGGCGGTGACATCTTCGCGCAGCATCAGGGTGCGCTCTTCCTTGAACAGGGCGCGGGCGGCTTCGCCGTCGGGCACGATGATGCAGGGGCGCATCGTGTCACCACCCTCGGCCAGCAGGCCGTCGAACAGGAGCGCATCGAAGACGCGGTCCCAGCCCACCTTGGCAAGGTCCTTGCCGACGCCGAACGTGGACTGGGTGGAGAGGGTTTCGTCGAAGCCGTCTTTCGTTGTGCCCATGAGGTGGAGGATGAGGCGCCCGCGCCCGACCTTCTGGCCGCAGCGGATGACGGCGGAGACGGCCATCTGGGCCCAGCGGGTGGCGTCATGCATCTGGCTGGGCTCTGACGTGCAGACATCGCAGACGCCGCAAGGCTCGACCTTTTCCTCGCCGAAATAGCGCCGCACGGCGCCGCGCCGGCATTCGTCGCCATTGAAGAACGCGAAAAGCTGGCGCGTCTTGGTCAGCTGGACGCGTTTGACCTCTTCGGGCGCATCGCCCTGATGCGTCCATGACAGGGAGCGGGCCATGTCGGACGGGCCGTAAAGCGCGATGCCTTCGGCAGGCTCGCCGTCGCGCCCTGCCCGGCCGACTTCCTGCCAATAGGCTTCCAGCGTCTTCGGCGGATCGGCATGTATGACGAAGCGCACGTCCGGCTTGTCGACGCCCATGCCGAAGGCGACCGTGGCGCACATGACGAGGCCGTCTTCCAAGAGGAAGCGACGCTGGCGCTCCTGGCGCACATTGGCGTCCAGGCCGGCATGATAGGCCTGTGCGGGCACGCCGGCGCGGACGAGCGCCTCGGCGACCTCTTCCGTGCCCTTGCGGGTGGCCGCATAGACGATGCCGGAGACGCCGCCGCGCGCCTTGACCAGCTGCACGACACGCGCCGTGCGGCCGCCGCCCTTGGGCTCGGCCGAGAGGGTGAGGTTGGGGCGGTCGAAGCTGGCCACGTGGAGCGCGGGATCGGTCAGCTGCAGCTGGGCGAGGATATCGTCGCGCGTGCGCGCATCGGCCGTGGCCGTCACGGCGAGGCGGGGCACGCCGGGGAAGAGTTCGCGCAGGCGGCCGAGGGCACGATAGTCGGGGCGGAAATCATGGCCCCACTGGCTGACGCAGTGGGCCTCGTCGACGGCAATGAGGGAGATATTCATGCCGGCAAGGCGCTGGGCGAGATTGGTGCCGAGGCCTTCGGGCGAGACATAGAGCAGGTCCATCTCGCCGCGCTCGGCCGCTTCCAGCGCCTCGGCGCGGGCATTGAAATCCATCGAACTGTCGAGCCGCTCGGCCCGCACGCCGACCTGTTTCAGGGCGTCGACCTGGTCCGACATGAGGGCGATCAGGGGCGAGACGACAATCGCGCAGCCGGGACGGATCAGGGCCGGGATCTGGTAGCAGAGCGACTTGCCGCCGCCGGTGGGCAGCACGGCGAGGGCGTCGCGGCCTTCGAGCACATCGCTGATCACGTCTTCCTGAAGGCCCCGGAAGGCCTTGAAGCCATAGACGCGCTGCAGGATGGCACGGGCATCCGTGATCTGGGGGCTGGGAGGCATGGTTTGTGTTGTGGGGCTGCGGGTGAGTCGGGGCAAGAGGGCTGGCGCTGTTTTCGGTGCTTTGGTCGCCCCATGCACAAAGCGCGTAAATGTGATCCATCCGCCGCCCTACACTGCATTTCGGGCGATGCCATATCGTCTCCAACGCAACACTTACCGAACGGAGCATGACAATGATTGATATCAGACGTTTCGAAAATCTCGGTCGCTTCAAGAACGAGTGGCTGAACGCTAATTACCACTTTTCCTTTTCCGGATACCATGATCCGCGCCGCATGGGCGAAGGCGCCCTGCGCGTGTGGAACGATGACACGATCCAGCCGCATACCGGCTTCCCGCCGCATGGCCACCAGTCGATGGAGATCATGACCTATGTCCGCACCGGCGCAATCACGCACAAGGATTCCCTGGGCAATCATGGCCGCACCGAAGCGGGCGACGTGCAGGTGATGAGCGCCGGGAACGGTGTGCAGCATGCCGAGTGGAACGAGGAAGACGAGGCCACGACGCTGTTCCAGATCTGGATCCAGCCGCGCTCTGCCGGTGGCAGCCCAAGCTGGGGCGCGCGCAAGTTTCCGAAGGGCGAGCGGTCCGGCAACTGGGCCATGCTGGCCTCCGATGACGGCGCGAACGACAGCCTGGTAATCAATCAGGACGCCAAGGTCCTGGGCGCAACCCTCAAGACCGGCGAGAGGCTGACCTATGACGTCAAAGCCGGGCGACACGGCTATCTCGTGCTGGCGGCCGGATCAGTACGCCTGAACGGTGAGGTGCTGAACGCCCGCGACGGCGCCGCCGTGACGGGCGCGGAAAGCGTGACGCTGCAAGGCATTGAAGACGCCGAGATCGTCTTTGTCGATACGGTCTGAGCACCAGCGCTCTCACAGCGCTGTGACTTCAGGAACGGGCGGCGGCATGGTACGTTGACTGTCTGGAACATTCAGGAGGATGACCCGATGAAATACGCATTTGCCGCCGCAGCCGTGGCTCTGATGATCGCGCCCGGCGCGTTGGCCACCGAAATTGTGGTCGGTTATTCGCAGGACTTTCAGGAAGCGCTCGAGGACGACTACGGCGTCAGGGAAGGCACGTACCTGATCGAGAATGTCAAAGAAGACCTGATGCGCGAGTTCGAGAAGGCCGGCGTCAACGTCGATCGCGTCACCGTCACGATCGAACGCGCCGTGCCGAACAAGCCGACCTTCAAGCAACTCGGCGACAAGCCCGGCCTTGACTATGGCGCGTCGGTCAGCATTGGCGGGATGGAGCTGTCCGCTACGGCGTTCGACGCCAGCGGCGCCGAGATGGGCAGCCTGACCTATGACTGGTTTGAGACAGATATCCGCTATGCGGGCCTGACGACCTGGCACGATGCGAGACGCGCCTCCGACCGGTTTGCCCGGAAGTTCGCCGAGAAACTGGCCCGTGAGGGCGCAGCCGAGACCGAAAGCTGAGGCGGGCGCCTTCGGGCACAGGCTGCCCTGCTAGATGACGAGTTCGCAACGCTCGTTGAGGCTGGGCCGGGCCACTGCGACGCGGGCGAGGCCAGGCAGGAGCGGCGCGAGGTCGGCTGCCGCCCAGAGGCAGATGCGTTCCAGCGTCGGCACATCGAGACCGTCGATATCGTTCAGCAGTTTATGATCGAGCTTTGCCGCCGTGGCTTCAAGCGAGGCCGTCAGGTGCGAGAAATCCTCGACCCATTGTTCGCCCGGCTTGACCGTGCCCGAAACGGTCGCTTCCAGAAGGAAGGAATGGCCGTGGACATTGCGATAGGGATGGCCCTCGGGCTTGCCGCCCATATAGTGCGCCGCCTCGAAATTCACAGATTTGGTGATCGCGAAAACGCGGCCTTCCGGTGTCAGGGAAGCCCGATCAGTTTGTGGGTTTGCAAGCTCAGTCGCCATTGGGGATTCTTCATACAATAGGTCGTTGCGCCCTGCAGGTTCCGGGCCGCGTTCGGATCGTCCTTCGGTTGCAGGAAAAAGTGCGAAAAGTCCAGTTGCGAGAACCGTTCCGGCTGCGCTTCAGGTTCGTCTTGCGGATAGACGAGTTTCAGCTCGTTGCCACGGGTCTGGACAAACGGCGCATTGGCCTTGGGACTAACGCAGATCCAGTCGAGACCCTCAGGCGCGGCTATCGTGCCATTGGTCTCGACGCCGATCTCGAAGCCCTCGGCCTTGAGCGCCGCGATCAGGGGCGCATCGAGCTGGAGCAGCGGTTCGCCGCCGGTGCAGACGACATAGGCGGGGCGCGCGGCGCCGGCTTCCGCCTCCCAGATAGCCCTCACGTGCGCGGCAAGGTCGGCAGCGGCGCGGAACTTGCCGCCATTAAGGCCATTGGTACCGACGAAATCGGTGTCGCAGAAGCGGCAGACGGCTTTTTCGCGGTCGCGCTCAAGGCCCGACCACAAGTTGCAACCGGCAAAACGCAGGAAAACCGCCGCACGGCCTGTCTGCGCGCCTTCGCCCTGCAGCGTATAATAGGCTTCCTTCACGGACCAGGTCATGCGGTGGCCCGCCAGCGTTGCCAGCCCGACTCGCGCAATTCGCAGGCCGGGCACGTGCCGCAGCCATAGCCCCAGTCATGCCGGTGCGTCCGGTCGCCAAGATAGCAGGTATGGGTCTCTTCCGTGACGAGGTCGACCAGCGCCTGCCCGCCGAGGCGTTCGGCCATGGCCCAGGTCTCGGCCTTGTCGATATACATCAGTGGCGTCGCGATGCGGACAGCTGAGTCGAGGCCCAGCTGGAGGGTCTGTTCCTGCGCCGCGAGCGTCGCGGCCCGGCAGTCGGGATAGCCGGAATAATCGGTCTCGCACATGCCGCCGACCAGGACGTCGATGCCCCGGCGATAGGCCAGCGCGCCTGCTAGGGTGAAGAAGAGCAGGTTGCGGCCGGGCACGAAGGTGGACGGGAGGCCCGTTTTGGTCGTCTTGATCGCCACATCGTCCGTCATGGCGCTGTGGCCGAGGCTTTTGAGGACGCTCGCGTCCAGCATGTGGTCGGGGCCGAGCCGCTCGCCCCATGCGGGAAACCGGTCGCGAATCGCCGCCACGAACCGGGTGCGACAGGCCAGTTCGACGCTGTGGCGCTGGCCATAGTCGAAGCCGACGGTTTCGACACGCGAATAGCGCGACAACGCATCTGCGAGGCAGGTCGCGGAGTCCTGTCCGCCCGAGAACAGGACGAGTGCTGATAGGTGGTTTTCGATCATCGAAGGGCTCTATCAGCCCCGACGTAAAGGGCCAAGCCGCGAGCGTTACATTTATGACACCTGCGTCAGATCAAATGCATGACGGTCCTGTAAACATGTTGACAACACCCCCTCACTCTATTTGTGATGGGAAGTGAAGTTGTCCCACTAATGAGGACACTCGGTCAAATATCACAATTCGCGGCTTGCCATCCCGACAGGCCCGAGGGGAGGAAAATTCAGAATGACACGGAAAACAGACTCGAAAACCGTCTTGTTCGCGAGCGCATCCGCACTCGCAATAGGACTGCTCGGCCAAGGTGCCTGGGCACAGGAAACAGACGCACCGGAATCGACCCGGACGCTGGCCACCGTCACGGTGACGACCCAGAAAATGGAGCAGTCGATCCAGGATGTTCCGATCGCCGTTTCGGCTTTCGATGAAGATGCCATCAACCGCCTGCAACTGACCGGCGGCGCCGACCTCGTGAAGGCCGTTCCAAACGTGTCGTTCACCAAGGGCAACTTCACGGGCAGCAACTTCAAGATCCGCGGTATTGGTAACGACGCCGTGGCACAGTCTTCCGATGCGGGCGTGGGTATCCACCAGAACGATGTTCCGCTTGGCGCCAACTTCCTCTTTGAGCAGGAATATTTCGACATCGAGCGCGTCGAAGTCCTGCGCGGCCCTCAGGGCACACTCTACGGTCGTAACTCGACCGGTGGTGTTGTGAACATCATCACGCGCAAGCCTGTCTTCGGTGAGTTCCAGGCAGACGCCGCACTGACCTATGGCAATTACAATACGATCAAAGCCCAGGGCATGGTCAACTTGCCTGTCGGCGAGAAGGTCGCCCTGCGCGTGGCGGGCGCCATCACCCAGCGTGACGGCTTCACCGACAACACGGTCACTGGCAGCGACGTCGACGGACGCGATCTCTGGTCCGTGCGGGCAACTCTCGGCTTCGAGCCGTCTGACAATTTCCGTGGCTGGCTGTCCTACGAGCACTTCGAAGAGGATGACGACCGCATCCGCGCCGGCAAGCAGCTCTGTAAGAAAGACCCGACGAAGACGAGCTTCGCCGGCATCCCGATCACCGGTCTCGACACGGTCATCACATCACTCGGTTGTCAGGAAGCCCCTCTCAGCCAGAGCAATGAGCGCGTGAACTCTGCCGGCACGCTTGGTGGCGGTCTCGGCATCCTCGCTGGCCTGCTGAACGGCGACGCGTTCACAGCACCGCTTGATCCGAACCTGCGCAACATCGAATCGGCACTTGATCCGGTCTATCAGGCCCAGCAGGACCTCTACACGCTCAAACTGGAGCTCGACATCGGTGACAGCCTCAAGCTGACCTCGCTGACGAGCCGCAACGAAACCGAGCAGGTTTCGGTCGACGACTATAACAAGATTGCCCCGACCATTGCGTTCAATGCCGCCGGCAACCCGCTTGGCAATCCGGCGCTTGCCGGTCTCTACCAAGTTCTGTTCCCGGGCGGTGTCGTATCTGACCCGCAACTCGGTGTCTCGAACCTGTTCCGCACGTTCGATATCTCGGGCGGTGCCACCGAAACGACGACCCAGGAATTCCGCCTGCAGTCCGACTATGACGGCCCGTTCAACTTCAACCTCGGCATGATCTATGTCGATGGCGAAGCGATCGATCCACAGGACAACCAGGCCGGCTATTATGTGCTGTCGAACTCCTTGTCAGCTCTCACCCAACTGAACAATGCACTCGGCGGCGCGATCTTTGGCGGCTTAACGCCGCTCGACGAGTCAAATCCTGACGATGACGGCAATGTGCTGAATTCAACGGAAGGCTTCGGACGCAACTATTTCCGTTCGCTCTCGCCTTACCGCCTGAAGTCGAAAGCCTTCTTCGGCGAAGGTTACTATGACGTGACGGACACGCTGAAATTCACACTCGGCCTGCGCTATACGAACGATGAAAAAGAGCAGGACATCGTGCCTTCGGCCTTGTTCACACCGGTCGCGGCACTGCCGGAAGCTGGGGTTCCGATCGGCCTACTCAAAGCTGACTTCCAGGAAACAACCGGACGTATCGGTCTTGACTGGTCGCCGAGCCTGAACATGACCGACGACTCGCTATTCTATGCGTTCTATTCAAAAGGCTACAAGGGTGGCGGTCTGAACCCACCCCAGCCAGCCGGCGCAAACCTGTTCCCGCAAACCTTTGAACCTGAGTTCGTCGATGCGTTCGAACTGGGTACCAAGAACACGTTCGCCAATAACACCCAGTCTCTCAACGTGACCGGCTTCTATTATGACTATGCCGGTTACCAAATCACCCAGATCGTCAACCGGACGTCGGCCAACTTCAACGTTGACGCCAAGATTAGCGGTCTCGAAGTCGAGTACCTCTGGACGCCGGCGGACAACTGGCTTCTGACGGCAAACCTCGGCCTGTTGAAGTCCGAACTGCAGGGCACGACGGGTATCGACGTGCTTGATCGGACGAATGGCAATTCTGACTTCGTGACACTGAAGAACGCCTCGACCTATTCGAACTGCGTTGTCTCGGCACAGGGTTATGCAACTGTACTGGGAGCAATTGCTCTGGGCGGTCTAAGCAATGGCAGCTCACGCGGCCTGTGTGCCGGTGCCTTTGCCGGATCTGAAGCTGCGTTCGGCCTTGGTGACGTGACCTATGTCGATGGCAATGGTGACACCCAGACGATCGGCGCGCTGACACCGTTCGACGGCATCTCCAAGGACCTGGACGGCAACAAGCTGCCAGGTACGCCGGAAATGACACTCAACCTGGCCGCCGAGTATACGTTCAACTCCCTCCGCGATTCGAATTGGGACATGACCGTTCGCGGCGACTTCTACTACCAGGCTGACAGCTACAGCCGCGTCTTCAATACCCAGCGCGACGAGCTGGACAGCTGGACCAACCTCAACCTCTCGGTTGTGTTGGCCAATGCCGACAGCGGTTGGGGCGTCGAAGCCTTCGCCAAGAACATCACCGACGAAGAAGTCATCACGGGTGCTTACCTGACCGATGACAGCTCGGGCCTGTTCACCAACGTGTTCCTCACCGAGCCAGCGCTTTACGGCATCACGGTCCGGAAATCCTGGTAGTCCAATCCAAATCCGTCGCGGGCTGGAAGATCCGCGCCGGCACTTAACTGGGGGCAGCTCGAAAGAGCTGCCCCTTTTTTGTTTGGTTCGCGCGCCGCAGCAGACTATCCTTGACTAAGACTTTCCAGAACAAGGACTTGAGCACTCATGCGTCTTTCATATGCCAGCCTCGCGACCGGCCTGCTCCTCGCCGCCTGCGGCAGCGCGGCCGTCCAGACGCCTGACGTCGCCAGCGACACCCACGTGAAACTGACACCGGTCGTCACGGAGGCAGAATTTCCATGGGGCATGGTCTTCCTGCAGAATGGCGACCTGCTGTTCACCGAGAAGGAAGGCGGCCTGAAGCGCGTACCGGGCGGCGAAGGCACGCCCGTGGCGGTCAGCGGCTTGCCAGACGCCTATACCGACGGCCAGGCTGGCTATCTGGGCCTGACGCTGGACCCGGACTTCGCTAAGAACCGGCTGGTCTATCTGGCCTATTCAAAGGGTACACCCGAAGCCAATGGCGCCGCGATCATTCATGCCCGCCTCAGCGAGGACGGGAACGCGCTTGAGGACGTGACGGAAATCTTCTGGGCCGACCGGCGCGCCACCGCCCTGCACTTCGGCTCGCGCCTGCAATTTGCCAGCGACGGCACATTGTATGCCACGCTGGGTGAGGGCTTCAAATACATGGATCAGGCGCAGGATCCGAAGATCACGCACGGCTCGATCATCCGGATCAACAAGGATGGCAGCATCCCGGCGGACAATCCGTTTGCCGATGGCGCCGTCGGCCACCCGGCCGTCTGGTCTTATGGACATCGCAATGAGCAGGGCCTCTATTACGATGCCGAGACCGACACGCTGTACGAAACCGAGCATGGCCCCAAGGGCGGCGACGAACTCAACGTGATCAAGAAGGGCGCAAACTATGGCTGGCCCAAGATTACCTATGGCGTGAACTATGACGGCACGATCATCACCAACGAGACCGAAGCGGAAGGCATGGAACAGCCGCTGACCTATTGGGTGCCGTCGATAGCCCCGTCAGGCCTGACCAAGCTGACGAGCGATGTCTATCCAGGCTGGAAGGGTGACCTGTTCACTGGCGGCATGAATGGCCCGGCCGGCCTGAAACTGGTGCGCATCGACATGGAAGACGGCAAGGTGGTGGGCCGCGAGGACCTGCTGACGGGCGATGATGCGGGCTTCCCGATCCGCGACGTGATCCAGGGGCCCGACGGGCACCTCTATGTTGCGACCAAGGACATGGACGGCATCTTCCGCGTGGATGTGACCAAGTAGGCCCTAGGTCTTCACGTCGCGGCGCGACCGGAGGGCGGCGGCCAGCGTACCGTCGTCGAGATGGTCGAGTTCGCCGCCGACCGGCACGCCATGGGCGAGCCGCGTAACGTCCGCGCCGGAACCGTCCAGCAGGTCAGCGACGTAATGCGCCGTGGTCTGGCCATCGACCGTGGCGTTGAGAGCGAGGATCACTTCCCGGATGCCGCCCGCCTGAACGCGTGACACGAGCGGGGCGATATTGAGATCGTCCGGGCCAATACCGTCAATCGCCGAGAGAACCCCGCCGAGGACGTGATAGCGACCCCGGAAGGCCCCGCCGCGCTCCAGCGCCCAGAGGTCGGGCACGTCTTCCACGACGCAGATGATGCCATCGTCGCGGCCTTCGGCCTGGCAGACGGCGCAGGGCTGGATCGTGTCGAAATTTCCGCAGATATTGCAGCGATCGATTTTCTCGCCCGCTTCGCGCAGCGCGTCGGCCAGAGGCAACAGGATCTGGTCCTTGCGCTTCAACAGGAACAGGACAGCCCGCCGCGCCGAGCGCGGACCGAGGCCCGGCAGGCGCGCCATCAGTTCGATCAGGCGAAGGAGTTCAGGACCGGCAGAGCGTTGGGACATGCGTTGCGATCAGAACGGCAGCTTGAAGCCGGGCAGCATGCCGCCGCCGAGGCCCTGAGTCGCCGTCTTCATCGCATCTTCCATGGCCTGGTCGAGGCGCTTGCGGGCGTCGGAGTGAGCGGCCTTCAGCAGGTCTTCGAGGATTTCCGGATCGTCACCCATCAGGGATGGATCAATGTCGACCGAGATCAGTTCGCCCTTGCCCTTGAGGCGGATCCGGACAAGGCCGGCACCGGCGACGCCGTCAGCCTCGGTGGCCTCGATCTTCACTTGGGCTTCCTGCATCTTGGCCTGCATTTCCTGGGCCTGCTGCATGATCTTGGCGAGGTCTTTCATCGGGATCTTTCCTGTTTCTAGCGCCGGGCGTTCAGGCGGATAACATTGTCGGCCGGAGCGTCGGTTTCAAGCGCTTCGGGCTCGATGACGTCAATGATCGTGGCGCCCGGCAGGTTTCTGAGGGCTGCGGCGACCGCCGGATGGGCCGCGGCCGAGGCATGGCGCTCCTCCCGCGTGCGGGTTTCCGACTGGCGAACGGTTTCACCGCCGCCAGAGACCTGGTCCACGCTCCAGTCCATCTCGGTTTCGTATTCGAGGAATTTCTTCAAGCGCGACAGCAGGCCGGCGGGAGCGCCGGATTCGAGTTCGCATTCAAGATGGCCCGGCACGATCTTGCCCGGGCGCACGTAGCGTTCTAGTTCGACTTGGAGGTTCACCTCGCGCAATTCGTCGAGGCGGGCAATGATATCGGCAAAGCTTGTGATGCCGCCGGGATGGTGCGGCACCTCTTGGGGAGCGTCAGGCTTTCCCGGCGAAGCACTGCCTCCGGCAGCGAGCAGGCGGGCGGCATCTTCCGGCGAGGGCAGGCTGCTGGCGGCGGTCAGGCGCAGTACGACCATGTTGAGCGCCGTCGCCGTATCGGGCGCCGTCTGCAGGTCGTTGAAGCCTGATAGAAGGATCTGCCAGCAGCGTGACGCCTGCGCGGGCGTCAGCTTCTGAGCCATGGCCTGCGTGCGCGCGGCCCAGTCGGCCGGGCCGCCGGGATCATAGTCGCCGCCGGTCGCCTGCGCGACGGAGACGTCGGCGGCAATGTCCATCAGGTCTTTCAGGATCACGGCGGGGTCAGCCCCGGCATGGACCTGTTCGCGGATCTCGGTGAGGGCGTCTTTCGCATCGCCATTGATCGCGAAGCTGAACGCATCGAGCAGGCGGCCCCGGTCGCCAAGGCCCAGCATGTCGCGTACGGCGGCGCCGCTGACTTCGCTGCCATCCATGGTCTGGACGATGGCCTGGTCGAGGATCGAGAGCGCGTCGCGGACCGAGCCTTCGGCGGCACGCGCGATGAGCGCGAGGCCTTCCTCGGAGACCTTTGCGCCTTCGCGGTCGGCGATGCGTTTGAGATGGGCGGCAAGCTCGACCGAGTCGAGGCGCTTGAGGTCAAACCGCTGGCAGCGCGACAGGACCGTGACCGGCACCTTGCGGATTTCCGTGGTGGCGAAGATGAATTTCACATGCGGCGGCGGCTCTTCCAGCGTCTTCAGCAGCGCGTTGAACGCGGCTGTCGACAGCATGTGAACCTCATCGATAATGTAGACCTTGTAGCGCGCCGAGACGGGGGCGTAGCGGGCCCCGTCGAGCAGGTCGCGCATGTCGGCGACGCCGGTACGGGAGGCAGCATCGAGTTCCAGCACGTCGGGATGGCGGCTGGCCATGATGGCGTCGCAATGGTCGCCCGGCGGGTCGAGATGGATTGACGGGCCGTCGGCCCCTTCCCGGCTGTAGTTCAGGCCGCGGGCCAGCAGGCGCGCCGTGGTCGTCTTGCCGACGCCGCGCACGCCGGTCAGCATGAAGGCATGGGCAATGCGGCCCGTGTCGAACGCATTCGAGAGCGTGCGGACCATGGCCTCTTGGCCGATCAGGTCGGTGAACAGGCGCGGGCGGTATTTGCGGGCAAGAACCTGATAGGCCGTCGGTTTCGCGGACGGGTCCTCCTCTCCGAACATGGAGAAGGTCTGGTCGTCGCGCTCGGGGATTTCGGATTCGCTCATTGCGCCGACTTTAGCGGGTTCGGCAGGACCGGGGCAAGGAAACAAAGCAAGGCTCTGGATGCGCGCTGCGCAACCCTGTTTCAGGCCGGGTCGATCAGCCGGTCGCGAATCGCCGTCTGCATCGCGTCGTCGACGAAAAGCGTGTCGGAGAGATAGGCGTCAAGCGAGCCGGAATTCGCCGTAATCGTGGCAACGGCCGTTTCGAGATAGCGCAGGCGCACTCCGAGGAAGGGCCGGTAGACCTCGACATCATGGTGCTTGCCCAGCATGTCGTTGAAATACTTGGCGGCATCCGGAAGGAAGAGCGATACGTTCACGGCCTCGTTGGTGAGGTTATAGTCAGAGCGGATATCTTCCTCGCCGACGCCGAGGACATGATGGGTCAGCGCGCACAGGATGCCGGTGCGGTCCTTGCCGGCGGCGCAATTGACGACACCCGCCGCATCGCCCTCCAGCCCTGCCAGGTGCCGGAACCAGTCTGAGAAGAGCTCGGTGTGGTGGGGCTTGTAGGGAGCGAGCCGGTAATAGTCGTTCATCCAGCCATCGGCAGAGTCGGCATCGACCTCGAGCTGCGTCAGGAAGCGGGTGTGGGGCGCGTCTGTTTCGCGGCCGCCATCATGTGTGAGCGTATTGGGGGCCGACCATATGCCGGGCTGCTTCTCGCGCTCGTCGGGGCGGCGCAGGTCTGCCTGCAGGTGGATGCCGAGATCGGCAATCTTTTCAAGGTCTGCCTCGGTGGCTTCGGCATAATGGCCGGAGCGGAACAGGAGGCCGCGCTTTACATTGCCGCCATGACGCGAGGCGTAACCGCCGAAATCACGAAAATTACGGACACCGTCGAACGGGAGAATGCGATTGTTCATGAGACACGAGCTAGCGCGGGATCGCCGGCCCGTCCAGACCGAATGGCTGGTACCAGCTGACGGTCCACCCTGTCCTTGACCTGAATCACAACGGCGAGGAACGAATTGTGACTTCCTCCGTTGAAAGACACGCAATATAAGCTGCCTAAACAGGAGACTCCCCTATGGCAAAATTCCGTTCCGCCCTGCTCGCCGCCTGCCTCGTTGTCGGCACGCCGCTGGTTACGACCGCCTGCACAAGCATGCCGGATGAAGTCAGCCGCCAGGACATCGATGCACAGAGCACTCAAGCGCTCAACCGCCTGATCGCCGACAATTCGGCCGCCAAGGCCATCGCCGCGAAATCGCACGCCGTGCTGATCTTCCCTTCGATCGTGAAAGCCGGTCTCGGGGTTGGCGGCGCGTATGGCGAAGGCGAAATGCGCAAGGGCGGCGCCGTGCAGGACTATTACAGCACGTTCACCGGCTCGTGGGGCCTGCAGGCCGGCGCGCAGCAATACGGTTATGCCGTGTTCCTGATGAATGATGACGCCATGAAATATGTCTCGGACTCAGATGGCTGGGAAATCGGCGTCGGCCCGACAGTTGTTCTCGTCAATGCCGGTGTCGCAGAGAACCTCTCGACTTCGACGCTGAAGGAAGACGCCTATGCGTTCATCTTCGACCAGAAGGGCCTGATGGCCGGCCTCAGCATTGAAGGCACGAAGATCACCAAGCTCGACGCAAAATAGGCGTTCAGCCTCAGACAGAACTGACAAGGCGGGCGCTTCGGCGCCCGCCTTGTCAGTGCGCAGCTTGCGCTTTATGCTGAGGGCCTACCGGAACGGTGGTTCGTCGAAGGCTCTCAGTTTGCGGCTATGCAGTTTGGCGCCCTTGTCGGCGGCGAGCATTTCGAGGGTTTCGATCCCGATACGGATGTGCTGGGCGATGGAGCGTTCGTAGAAACGGTTGGCCGCCCCGGGCAGCTTGATCTCGCCATGCAGCGGCTTGTCGGAGACGCAGAGCAGCACGCCATAGGGCACGCGCAGGCGATAACCATTGGCGGCGATCGTGGCGCTTTCCATGTCGATGGCGATGGCGCGCGACTTGTTGAAACGCCGGGCCGTGGCGGTGAAGCGCAGTTCCCAGTTGCGGTCATCCGTGGTGACAACCGTGCCTGTGCGCAGGCGGCGCTTGAGCGCATCGCCGGTATCGCCGGTGACCCGGGCGGCAGCTTCCTGTAGCGCGACCTGGACTTCGGCCAGGGCCGGCACCGGGATTTCCGGCGGCAGGACGGCGTCGAGCACATGGTCTTCGCGCAGGTAGGCATGGGCGAGGACATAATCGCCGATGGACTGGCTGTGGCGCAGGCCGCCGCAATGGCCGACCATGATCCAGACCTGCGGGCGCAGGACAGCGAGGTGGTCGGTGATCGTCTTGGCGTTGGACGGGCCGACGCCGATATTGACCAGCGTGATGCCGGCGCCGTTCGGGGCGCGCAGGTGATAGGCCGGCATCTGGAACCGGCGCCATGGGGCGGCGTCGATATCGGCGCGCGACGTGCCGGTGACGCTGGACACTTCCAGACCGCCGGGAACCGACAGCGAGGTGTAGTGATTATCGGCATCGATCTGTTCGATCGCCCAGTCGCAGAAGGCATCGACATAGCGGTGGTAGTTGGTGAACAGGACATAGTCCTGAAAATGCTCGACCGGCGTGCCGCTATAGTGCTGGAGCCGCTTCAGCGAGAGGTCGACACGCGGGGCATCGAACAGAGCGAGCGGATGGGTGTCCATTGGCTCGAACAATTCGCCATCGGCCACTTCATCGCCGATGTCAGCGAGCTGCGGGCTGGGGAACCAGCGGGCGAGTTCGGCCGGCGAAATCTCCTCAAGGCCTTCGGCCTGACCCTGTTCCCAGACATAGGCATAGGGGATTTCCTGGGTCGAGCGCTCGACGAAGACTTCGACGTCATAGTCGCGCATCAGCGGGGTGAGCTGTTCGATCAGATAGGCGCGAAAGAAATCCGGCCGTGTGAAGCTGGAAATATAGGTTCCGGCCTCGGACATCTTGCCGAAGGCGCGGCTGATGGGCGGCGGCGGGCCGTCGGGATCATAGATGAGCCGGATCTGCGGATAGCAGAAGGCACCGCTGTCACGCAGCTCGCTGTCGGGCGGGGTGCCTTTGTGAAGGTAGAGATCGAGAGCGCCGGAGAGCGCCTCGACGGCTTCGCTGTAGAGGGCCTCAAGGGCGTCGACAACGGCTTTGGGTGTGATCAGTTTCGTCATGCACCCAGATGGCGGAAAAGGCGCGCGTCGTCAATCGTCGGACGCTGTTGCAGGCTTTCGTTGGCCCCAGACCGTCCAGGCGATGAGGGCGACCAGAATGGCGAGCAGGACGGCGCTGGACCCGGCGGTTCCGATGCCGAGGCCGCCCTTGTCGGGTGACTTGGTCAGCAGGTCGCCCATCGTGGCGCCGAAGGGCCGGGTGAGGACGAAGGCCGCCCAGAACAGGGCCGTACGCGAGATCGGGGTGAAGAAATAACCGAGGACGCAAAGTGCGATACCGCCGGAGATGAGCAGGTTCGAGAGGCCATAGCCGAGCCCCGAACTGTCGGCGAGATAGTCACCCAGCGCGGTGCCGAGCGTGTTGGAAGCAAGGATGGCTGCCCAGTAGAACAGTTCCACCTGCGGCTTGCGGATATGGTCGACCTTGATCGAGCCCATGGTGACATGCCAGGCGAGCAGGATGCCAACGAGGAGGCTAACCAGGATAATGGCCCCTGTTGCGTAACCGAGGCCGAGGGTGCGGTCCATGTAGTCGGATATCGTGGTGCCCGCGGTGGAGGTGGCGAGGATGACCGCCCAGTAGAGGAAGGGGTGGAAACGGTCTGACCGCATCTGCAGGACAAGGGTGACAAGGAAGAAGCCGATCAGGATGAGGGAGCTGGCGGCATAGCCGATATTCATCGTCATCGACAAAAGGTCGCCGCCGGTCTCTCCGACCGTGGTGGCGCAGATTTTCATGATCCAGAAAATGAAGGTGACGGTCGCGACCTTGCTCAGCGTATCCGTCGTGTCATTGGCAGGTGTCGGCAGGGACATGTCGGTCTGTATCCATCAGGACAAGGCGTCGGCTGGCCCTGCGCATGCAAACGCCGTTACGCCCCTTGGCTACAGATGTAATCACATTTTTTTGTAATCTTTCAGAGGCTGGCTCCGGCGATCGCTTCCCTGTGTCGGAAGGTGTGCGCTCCTGCCCGCTTCCACATGCGTTCGTGGAACGTGTAGGCAACCGTCTGCACCATGGGCTCGATCACGCCGACACCGAGGGCGATGCGCCAGTCCTGGGTCAGCACGAAAGCCACCGTGACGGCGATCGTCAGGTGCATCAGGCTATAGGTGCAGGTTTTCAGCATGGCTTGGGGCATTTCGGGACTCCTATCGGACAGGAGTCATATATGCGAACGATTCTCAATTACCAATAAAAAGCATGCTCCCACTGCCATTGCTGAAATCTATGGCAGGTCAGGACGTGTCGAAATGGGCGAGCGCGAGGCGGGCCGTTCGGTGAATTTCGAGGGCGGCGTCGCGTTCGGTCGCGTCCTGCCGGCGGGTGCGGGCCACGGGTGGCAGGCGGCCTGCCAAAGGGAGCGGCCGGGCGGGGCTGAGGCGGGCCCGGGTAAGGCACTGGGCCATGCGCGCGATATGGGGGACCGGATCGTCAAACAGGGCTTTGAGAGCGCGGGCCCGGCGTATCAGCGGCGTGGCGGGCACCAGGTCGTCAGCGAGCGGCGGGAACTCGCCCGGCTCGGGCGGCGGCAGCGGCTGGTCGGGATAGAGAAGGCGTGGGCGGAGCGTGCGCGGGGGTGGCACGGGTGTGCTGCGGGGGCGCGGGTCGGCGAGGCGGAAGATGGGCGGGGTGAAGAAACGGCGCGGCGCGGGGGGCGATGCACGACGGACGCCGGCCCGGGGCCGCCTGCCCTGCCCGCACTGTCACGTGCGGCAACGGGCCTTCGAGAACGAAGAGGACAAGCACGCGGCGCGTCAGGGTTTCAATGCGCACGAGTTGTCGGCGCAGGCGGACGCATTCGCTGCGTTTCAGGAAGGGCCTGCAGCCGGTGATTCCAAGGTTCAGGCCGCTCACCAGTTTCTGCACGTAATAATCGGCCCGTCGCCAGGAGACGAGGGTGAGGCTGCGAAGGGCTTGGTCGGGCTGGAACATGATGGCCTTATCCTGCCATGGCCTGCCGGGAGGGGGACAAGTTCGATGGGTGCGGCCCGGAATACCTCGCCGGTGCTGGGATTCAGACGTTCAGAACCAGGGGATAAGTGCGGCGCGGAGGCAGGCGTGGTGACGCGGAGCCAATGGCGGCGGTGGCGCCCCCGATGTACCGCCTTTCCCCAGAGGGCGCCGACGAATCGCCCAAAGCACTGTAATTATGTATTTTTTTATCGGAAAATCGGTGCTGAGTCGACATTTTTCTGTGTCACAAATGCATGGCAGTCCTGACATTTTCCTGTTTTTTCGACCTGTTTCAGACCAATGATCGGGCAAGACCGCTCGCATATCAGGCGATAGCCCTGCAGCATGCAGCCATGACCGAAAATTCGCAAAACGACCGTTGCCATGCTGCGTCTGCGAGAACATTATTGCAGTGCAGCATGAGTTCGCTGTTCCCGGTTGGCCAATGCTCCGAGAGGCGCATTACGGGGAACAGTGATCATAAGGCTCAGCTGCGGGGGGAGTTTCCAGCCGGAATGTTCCGGCGCTAACTTCTAAAGGGCTATCCCATGTTGAAACCAATCGTATCGATCATGGCTGCGGCCATGTTCCTGTCTCCGCTGGCCGTTGCCGGGGAGCAAAAACCGATCACCGTGAGCATCGCTTATGACAAGGACATGCTGGCAACCAAGTCTGGCGCTGCCGAGGTCCTCGATGCCATCACCGACCAGGCGAAAGAGGCCTGCACGACATATGTCCCTGTCTTCGGCGGCGACTATACCGACCGTAAATGCGTCAGCAGCATCGTCTCGTCCGCTGTCTCGAAAATCCGGGATCAGCAGGCGTTGGAAGGCCGTGAAACGGCGGGCGAATTCGCCAGTTCAGACGTGGTGATTCTCGCCGACGCCGAACAACGCTAGGCCATTTCCTCCCGGTCTTGTGCGTTGGAGGGGCCGCCCACGGCCACGGGCGGCCCCTCACTTGACCCTTTTCCTCTGAGGTGCCGGGGAACAGCGCCTCGTGGCGTTCGGTGATGGCGGGCCAGAGGCTGGCCGCTTCGGGCATATCGATACCGAACACGTCATCGAGCACATCGACAAGTTCATCAGCCGTGGCGAGTTCGCGGCTGTCGAGACCGACAATCGTGGTCGTGGTCAGAACCTTGCCGCGCAGCGTGTGGTGGAGCACCCCGTCACGCCGCCGCACGACAAGGTTCTGCACGAAGGGCGAGGCGGGATTTGTCTCCTGCCAGATGCGCTTGGCATCGAGCACGGACTGGTCGGCAGGCGCGGTGGTAAAATCGAAGCCGAACGGATCGGAATGGGCGCTTTCCCGGAAGCGCCAATAGCCATCGTCGACTTGTGTCAGGCCGACTTCAAATGGCGCATCGACGCGCGCCCCCGTCATGATAGGCATCGGGCCGAGGAGAGCTCGGCCCGAATCAGACATCGACCAGCAAGTCTTCTCCCTCCAGCCGGACAAGCAGGCAAGGATGTGGTTGCCGAGTTGTCCGTCACCGGCCTGTTCGCGCATCACGCCAGCAACAAGGCGGGTGACGTCAAAGCCGATCTCGTCCAGCGCCCAGCCCATCAACACATTCTGTTCGTAGCACCAGCCGCCACGCTGGCGCGACACCAGCTTGTCGTGAATTTCGGCCTGTGACCGCGCGGTCTTGCGGCCCAGCTGGACGTCCAGATTCTCGAACGGGATCGTATTGATATGGGCCCGGCAGAGTGCACCAAGCGTCGTGCCGTCGGCCCTTGGCGAGTATTCAAAGCCGATACGGTCGAAATAGGCGGCGAGTTCAGTCGTCATGGGACGGAGCTAGGGGCGCGGCGAGGGTTTCGTCAAGAGAGATTTCCGAACCGCGCGCGCCGCAGCAGATCCATCAAATTTGCACGATCCCATTGATGTGACAGCAAGCGAAACCTGCGATGACGCTCGGCCCCTCAGGAATTGCCCCATGTCCGACCTCGATATTCTCACGTCCGCCACTCAGTCACCGACAGCCGTTTCGGAAGACTTGTTGCAGTCGGCGCTGTCGGCTGTGCGCAAACATCTCGGCATGGACGTCGCATACCTGTCGGAATTCGTTGACGGACGATCGGTGTTCCGCCGCGTCGATGCGCCGGGCTTCGAAGCGCTGGCCAAGATTGGCGACAGCCACAGCCTGGACGATGTTTATTGCCAGCATATCCTGGAAGGCCGGTTGCCGGAACTGATCCCGGACACGGCGGACGAACCCTTTGCCGCCGCCATGCCGATCACGCAGGCGATTCCGATCGGAGCGCACATGAGCATTCCGATCCGGCTGAAGGATGGCAGCGCCTATGGCATGTTCTGCTGCCTCAGCCGCACTCCGAACCCGACGCTGAACACCCGCGACCTCGACACAATGCGCGTCTTCGCAGAACTGGCAACGCGCCAGATCAATAACGAGCTGGCCGACAGCCGGCAGCGGACCGAACAATGCCGCCGGATCGAAGACGTCCTGGCGCGCGAGGCCTTCTCGATCGTGTACCAACCGATCTTCGATCTCGGGAGAATGGCGCCGGTTGGTTATGAAGCGCTGAGCCGTTTCACCGATGAGCCAAAACGCACACCGGATATCTGGTTCAACGAGGCGGCCGAAGTCGGCCTGTCGGAAACGCTGGAAATTGCTGCCCTGAAACGGGCGCTGGCCATATTGCCGGACCTGGGAGCCGATCAATACCTGTCTGTGAACGCATCGCCTGAATTGATCATCACCGAGGCTTTTGCCAACTTGCTGGCCGACCAGCCACTGTATCGGATCCTGCTCGAGATTACCGAGCATGCGCAGGTCGAAGATTATGAATTGCTGTTGCAGGCGCTGGAGCCACTGCGCCGGCGCGGCCTGAAACTGGCCATCGATGATGCAGGTGCGGGATATTCCTCGCTGCGCCATATCGTGCAGCTGCAGCCGGACATCGTGAAGCTGGACATGAGCCTGACGCGCGATGTCGACACTGACGCGGCCCGCCGCGCGCTGGTGGGCGCCCTGATGTTCTATGCCCGCGAGACCAGTGCGCAGGTGATTGCCGAGGGGATCGAGACACAGGCTGAATTTGATACGCTGAAGCTTCTCGGCGTTCGCAAGGGACAGGGCTATTTCCTCGGGCGGCCGGATGCCGCGCTGCTGGCGCCCGCCACGCCCAAGGCGATCAAACGCGGCGCCTAAGCGCGGCGAAGCCTCCTTCTTCCCTGAATCCCGACGCATGAATGGCGGCGTATTTACAAAACTCAATATTGATATATTATCACATTACATGATCGGAAGACCGGCCTGCTGTCAATCGGAGGAAATACGCATGCTGAATTCGCCCGTCTCTCGCGCCCCGACCGCGGCCCTGCTGGCCCTGCCGGTGGCCTACGGCCTGTTCCTGCTGATGAGTTCGCTGATCGATGTGAAGGAAGTGACGCTGGTGAAGGCACCGTCGCGCATTCTGGGCATTATCACGCCGAACCGGCCTTCTCCCGACAAGCCGATCACCAAGCGGACCAAACCGCAGATGATGGACACATCGCAGAAGCCGCCGCCGCCGCCACGGGTTTCGGCCACCAAGTCAAACGTTGTTATGCCAGAACTCGTCATCATGGGGGCCGTGCCGGGCTCGCTGGTGCCCACGCGCATTGACCCGCCAACGGTCTCACCGGTGCTCGTGTCGTCACGCGGATATCAGGTGATCCGGCCGCCCATGCCGGTCTATCCGAGCCGTGCATCGGCGCGGGGCATTTCAGGATCGTGCAGTGTCGCCTTCGCGATTGATCCGCGCGGCAAGCCCTACAAGGTGTCGGCCAGCTGCACCGACCCCGTGTTCAAGAGCGAAGCCGAGCGGTCTGTCCTGAAGGCTGAGTTCGCGCCACAGCTGGTCGACGGCCAGTTCGTGAGCGTGACGGGACTGGAATACCCGCTGGACTTCAAGCTGGCGAATTAAAGCCCCCCCTCCGTCTGCCGCGCAGACACCTCCCCCGCGAGCGGGGGAGGATGAAGTGGGCTATTCCGCCGGGACTTCGGCGGGTTTGCGTTTGTCGAAATTGGTCCAGACGCCGTCGTCGCCGTGCCAGTCGCCGCGGGTTGCGCCCTTGGAATATTCGGTGGCGCGCTGTTCGAAGAAGTTGGCGTGCTCGACGCCGTTGAGGATTTCCGACAGCCAGGGCAGCGGGTGCTTGTCGATTCCGTAGATCGGCTCGAGCTTGAGCTGGCCAAGGCGCCAGTCGGCGATGTAGCGGATATAGCCTTTGATGTCGGCAGGCGTCATGCCTTCGATCTCACCGGCCTCGAAGGCGAGGTCGATGAACTTGTCTTCCAGCGCGACCACGGTGCGGCAGCATTCGCGGATCTTCTCGCGCAATTCGTCATTCATCACGCCGGTTTCAGCGCAGAAGGCGTGGAACAGCTTGATCATGCCTTCGCAGTGGAGCGACTCGTCGCGGATCGACCAGGTGACGATCTGGCCCATGCCCTTCATCTTGTTGAAGCGCGGGAAGTTCATCAGCATGGCGAAGCTGGCGAACAGCTGCAGGCCCTCGGTGAAGGCGCCGAACACGGCCATCGAGACGGCGATGTCTTCATTGGTCTCGCAGCCGAACTGGCCGAGATAGTCATGCTTGGCGGCCATCTCCTGGTATTCCATGAAGGCCGAGAATTCCGAATCGGGCATGCCGATGGTCTCGAGCAACAGGGCATAGGCCGCGATGTGGATCGTTTCCATATTGGAGAAGCTGGCCAGCATCATGGAGACCTCTGTCGGCTTGAACAGGGGCATGTAATTGGTCATGTAATTCGCGCCGACCTCGATGTCGGACTGCGTGAAGAAGCGGAAGATCTGGGTCAGCAGGTTGCGCTCGCCGTCGGACAGCTTGACCGCCCAGTCCTTGCAGTCCTCGCCCAATGGCACTTCTTCGGGCATCCAGTGGACCTGCTGCTGCTTCTTCCAGAAATCATAGGCCCACGGGTAGCGGAACGGCTTGTAGGCAAAGCTGGGGGTCAGCAGGCCGGGCACATTGGAATTTCCGTCAGCCATGGGGGGCTCCTTGGTGTTCATGTCGATGTCTGGAGTAATATACACAACATATAGTGCTTCATTCAGGTTAATGGCGCAATATGTTCTGGCAACCTCTGCGACACTTGTACACAGGGATGCCCACAGGAAATACGACCGTGACGTATTTTCGGGCACTCTACATTGAAACTACCCTACGCTATTTGACAGGCAGAGTCCCCTACGCAGATTGCCTGTTGCTGGTACCATTTTGGCGGCCGCGGACCTGTGCCGGGATGAGCGGGGTTCTCGCTCAGATTGCACACGACGCAAATATCACCCGCTGGATTAGCGAATTAGTTATATTGTTCAGTGTAGTAAACGGTCATGATTGAATTCAATCAGTGTGCACCACCGACCGGCTTGCGGCAGCGGCAGAACTGCGTGTGCGCGTTCGGCACGTCGGCGGGGGATGGGCGATGAAGACCCTTGATCAACTGCAGCAGGTCTTCGATGCGCTACCCTATCCGGTGTTTGTCAAAAACGCCCAGCACCAGTGGATTTACGGCAACAAGGCCTTTGACGGTCTGATGGCCGGTAAGGACTATCTGGGCAAGGATGATCGCGACTTCTTCCCTGCCGACCAGGTCAAGGTTTTCTGGACCGAAGACAATCGGGTGTTTGCCGGCGAGGAGAGCATCAACGAGGAAGAGATCGGTCCGGATATTTTTGCCCTGACGCGTAAGGTGCCTTTCAAGTTTCCTGACGGATCGACAGGGCTTGTCGCCATTATCCTGGCCTCAGTCACCACGACAGAAACGCTGAACACGACCAAGGTGAATTACGAGGCCGAGATCAAGAAGGCCAGCGTTCAGTTGCAGCGGCTGCGCGAGAGTTCAGCGCGCCGCGCGGTGGAGCTTGAAGACCGCCTGTCGCTGGCGGAGATGCAGCAAAAGATGACGATGACCATGGCGAAGACCGATTCCGCGACAGGACTGAAAAACCGGCTCGGCTTCGAATCTGATCTCGCATCCTCGGTGCAGACCTATGGAGCCAAGGACAGGCGTTTCGGCTTGGCCATCGTTGATGTCGACCGGTTCAAACAGATCAATGACCGTTATGGCCACCCGACCGGCGACCTCATCCTGAAAACGGTGGGCCGGCGCCTGACCGAATTGCCGGATGTGTTTACGATCGCTCGCTGGGGCGGCGACGAATTTGCGATTCTTACCGAAGTCCATTCGGATGACCCCACGATCATGCTCGAAGGCCTCGAAGAGGCCCGGAAATATGTGTTCCGACCGGTGCGGGCCGCCGGCAGGAAGATCGACATTTCCGGATCGGTCGGATTTTCAATCTTCTCTGAAGATGCGCACAGTGCCGACGAGCTCATGCGCAATGCCGACGTCGCCCTGATCATCGCGAAACGGAGCGGCAAGGGCATGGTGCAGCCTTTCAACCAGAAAATCCGCGACGGCCTGTCTCGGCGGATGCAGCTTGCCCGCGACCTGCCGGACGCGATTTCAAATGGTGACATCAGGCCCTTCTACCAGCCGATCATTGGGGCCGAAAACCGGATGATCCACGCGGTTGAAGCCCTCTCTCGCTGGACCCACCCGAAATATGGACCGGTCAGTCCGGACGAATTCGTAGACCTTGCCCATGAGTGCGGGCTGGGCACCGAACTCGATACGTCGATCCTGAACATTGCATGCCGCGAGGTCGCTGCCTGGCTTGAGGACGGAACCATCGCCTACCTCTCGGTGAACGTCACGCCCACGGAAATGGTCGCATGCGACTTTGCCGAGCGGTTCCTGGCCTGCCTTGCACGGACGGGCACCACACCGACGCACATATGCCTGGAGATCGTTGAATCCGCGATTGTCGGCAACCTCGACGCGGCGCGCACCAATATCCAACGCCTGAGCGAGGCCGGCGTGATGATCGCGCTCGACGATTATGGCACAGGATTCTCGAACCTGCGCGCCCTGCTCGACCTGCCTTTGGACAAGCTGAAAATCGACCGGTCGCTGATCGAGGGCATCGGGACGAACTACAAGGTTGCAGACCTGCTGACATCGATCATGCAGCTCGCCAAGACGCTGAAAGTGGGCGTCGTGGCCGAAGGCATCGAAACCAATTTGCAGTCGGCCTTTGTCACGTCTGTCGGCTGCGACCTGATGCAGGGATTCCTGTTCAGCCGACCGCTGTCATACGACGCGTTGAATACCTGGCTGTCTGCGGACCAGCAACAGATCGCCTGACACGACCGGGCCGGTTGCCGGTCCGACGGCGTTCGGGCCGGGCAAGTCCCTGTGCGGATGTCGCAGCGGCTCGGCAGCGTCCACGAACTGAACGTCTGATTCACTTTCCAGCCTGAGTTCGGCCGCCAGTGCGCGGCGAAAAATCACGACCGCGAGCACGCACAGACCGGCGACCGAGAGGCCGAGCGCAATGTTGATGAGTATCTGACTGGCATGAAGCTCGGACAATGATGTCCAGACGGTTGTCAGCGCGACGATGGCCGTGATCTCCATGATGAGGAGGGTCATGACCAGGGCTTTCGGGAAGCGGCCCATGTGAGTTTCATTTTCGGTGAGAACACCAGCAGGCGCTGGCACACACACATTATCTGCCTGTCCCGTGCGGCCTGCAAGATGGATTCGGCACAGCCCTAGTGCCCGGCATTACAGACCGCCGGAACGCCCATGTCGATCATGGGCAGGCCTTCATTGCACAGTTCCAGACCGCCCTGCCACATCATGTGAGGCGCGACGTAGAGGATGACCGCGAGGCCGACAAAGGCGATCCAGCGGTGGCGGGTCAGGATGCGGGCGATTAAGGATGATGCAAGCCCCATCAGCAGGATGGAGAGTGTGAGGCCGAACACGAGCACATAGGGATGTTCGCGCGCCGCGCCCGCGACACCGAGCACATTGTCGAGCGACACGGAGACGTCAGCGAGAATGATCTGGGTAACGGCGGCGCGCAAGCTTTTGCCGGGGGCCTGACCGGCTACGGTGCCGTCGCCATCAAGGTCGGCGGCGGCGAGCGCCTCTTGTGCGGCATGGGCGGCGCTTTCGCGCAGCTCGCGCCACATATTTTCCATGCGACCCAGAGCAGGCGGATGCCGCCCGCGAACAGGAGGCCCACGATCAGGAGAAGTTCTGCCGCGATGAGCGCGAAAGCGATGCGCAGGATTGTTGCAACAAGGATGCCGATCAGGATGGCCTTGCCGCGCTGGTGTTTCGGAAGGCCGGCCGCTGCCATGCCGATGACGACGGCATTGTCGCCCGCGAGCACAAGATCGATCGCGATCACGGCGAAGAACGCCTGAATCATTTCGGGCGTCAGGAAATCGAGCGTCATGGCGGGAAGATTTTCCGGGCCGGGTAAACGGGCAATGCTGTCGGCTTCGTTGCTCAGGTGGGGGCAGTTGCGCCGGGCGACAATGCGGCACCTGTTGAATCGGGATCCCTCGGCTAGGAGTTGGCGGTGTTTGTCGTGATCTCCGTCATCGTCGAATTGGCGATGAAGCAGAGTTCGTGCGCCTCATGGTGCAATGCTTCGATCTGGTCAGCGGACGGGCCCGGCCCCTCATAGCTGACGACCGGGTTCAGCGTCACCCGGATGATCGCCATGCGACCGGCCGCATTCTTGCCCAGCACACCGACAGCGTCGTCTTCATAGGTGTTGACGACGAAGCCGGCATCGCGCGCCTTGTGGAGATAGAACAGCATGTGACAGCTGGAGATCGACGCGACAAAGGCCTCTTCCGGATCGACATTCTCGGCGACCGAATAGGGCAGCGGGACAATGTCGGGCGAGGCGGAGGCGGGTACTTTGAGGCCGCCGTCAAATTCCCATTCATGCGCGCGTGAGTGCTTGTTGGCTGCAAAGTCATCATCGCCGCGCGACCATCTCACGATGGCTGTATGTTTACCCATGTCCGGTCTCCAGCATGTGCGTGTTACGGGCGCCGCTGTTTAGCCGCGCAAGGGCGCGCACATCAAGCCGCATGAATCGGAATGCGGACACGGCCCTGCCAGACTAAACCGGCCTGGAAGACAGACAGGAGGCAGCATGAGCGCTGCGGATATAGACTGGGCAGCCGTCGAAACGGCGCTGGATGGACAAGGCTTTGCGTCGCTCGGCACGTTGCTGGATGTGGAGGCTCGGGACGCGCTGGCCGGCGCATTCGGCGAAGATGCGCCCGATCGTAGCCATGTGCACATGGCGCGGCACGGGTTCGGGCGGGGCGAGTACAAGTATTTCCGATATCCCCTGCCGTCGCCCATCGCTGGCCTGCGCGAGGTGCTATATCCGGGCTGCGCGGCGATTGCCAATCGCTGGGTCGAGCGGATGCAGCTGGACGTACACTATCCTGAGACCCATGTGGCTTTCCTTGAGACTTGCCATGGGGCGGGACAGGTGCGGCCGACGCCGCTGATCCTGTCCTATCGCGAAGGTGACTATAATTGCCTGCACCAGGACCTCTATGGCGGGATCGTTTTTCCGCTCCAGATCGTTATCCTGCTGAGTGAACCCGGTAAGGATTTTGACGGAGGTGAATTCGTGCTGACCGAACAGCGGCCAAGGATGCAGTCGCGGGCGCATGTCGTGCCGATACGCGCGGGCGAAGCAGTCGTGTTCGCGGTGAACGAGCGGCCCGTGAAAGGCACGCGCGGCGACTACCGCGTGAAGATGCACGACGGGGTGAGTACGCTGACCCGGGGCGCGCGGTTTGCGACGGGGATCATCTTCCGTGATGCGCTGTGATGGCTGACCTGCTGAGCGGATTGCGGCCGGGCGAGAGCTGGCATGGCGAGGACGTGCTGCACCTGCCGGGCTTCGTCGATGCGCCGGTCCTGTGGAATGCGCTGCAGCCCGTGCTGGCGGCTGCGCCCTTCCGGCATCTGGTGACGCCGGGTGGCAAGACCATGTCGGTGTCGATGACAAATTGCGGCGAGCTCGGCTGGGTGTCTGACCGGACCGGCTATCGCTACGATGCGCTGGACCCGCTGAGCGGGCGGCCATGGCCGGACATGCCTGTAGTCTTCCGCGATGTGGCGCGGCGGGCCGCAGCGGCGTTTGGCGCGGACGACGTTGATGCCGATGCCTGCCTGATCAATTGCTATGAGGTCAGTACGCGCCTGACCGCGCACCAGGACCGGGACGAGCAGGACCTTGGTCAGCCGGTTGTGTCAGTCTCGCTTGGCCTGCCCGGCCGGTTCGCGATCGGCGGGACAGAGGGGGCCGGGCCGAAACAGACCGTGCTGCTGGAACATGGCGATGCGCTGGTGTTCGGGCGTAGTGCGCGGCTGGCCTATCATGGCGTGCTACCTGTGAAGGCCGGCGTGCACGAGATGACCGGTCCACGTCGCATCAGCCTGACCTTCCGGAAGGCCGGGTGACCTGCTCGACAAGTAACCCGCCTGCGTGTCAGGCTAAAGAAAAGCGAGAGGAAATCCCGATGCAAGTTGCCGCCTATGCTTCCCAGAGCCCCGAGTCGCCGGTGGAGCCGTTCGAGATTACGCGGCGCGACCTGCAGCCGAATGACGTGCTGATCGACATCACATGGTGCGGCGTTTGCCACAGCGACATCCACACGGCGCGCAATGAATGGGGGCGGACGAAATACCCGATCGTGCCGGGGCACGAGATTGTCGGAAAGGTCGGCGCGGTCGGCGCGGACGTGACGAAGCATAAAGTGGGTGACACGGTTGGGGTTGGCTGCCTTGTGGATGCCTGCCTCGCCTGCCCGGCCTGCCATGATGGCGACGAGCAATATTGCGAAAAGGGATCGGTCGGCACCTATGGCGGCACCGAGCCGGTGATTGGTGGGCCGACCCATGGCGGCTATTCCAAGCAGATCGTGGTGCGCGACGAATTCGTGCTGAAAGTATCCGACGCGCTGAACCCGGCGGAAGTGGCGCCGCTGCTGTGCGCCGGGATCACGAGCTGGTCGCCGCTGAAGCACTGGAACGTCAAGGCGGGCGACAAGGTCGGCGTGATCGGCCTTGGCGGGCTGGGCCATATGGGCGTGAAGTTCGCCGTGGCGATGGGCTGCGAGGTGGTGATGATCACAACGTCAGAAGCGAAGGGCGCGGACGCCAAGCGCCTTGGGGCGCATGACGTGCTGGTCTCAACCGACCGGGACGCGATGAAGGCGCATCGGGGCAGTTTCGATTTCCTGCTGAATACGGTGCCGGTGAAGCATGACCTGAACCCCTACCTGATGCTGCTGGCCCGCAATGGCACGATGGTGCTGGTCGGCGCGATCGAACCGCTGGAGCCGATGCATGGCGGCCTGTTGCTGGCCGGGCGGCGACGTGTGGCCGGATCCGGCATTGGCGGCATCGCCGAGACGCAGGAGATGCTGGACTTCTGCGCCGAGCATGGCGTGACGAGCGATGTCGAAGTGATCGCCATAAAGGACATCAATGCCGCCTATGACCGCGTGGTCAAAGGCGACGTGAAGTACCGCTTCGTGATCGATATGGCGACGCTCTAATGCGCAATCGAGATTGAGAAGGCGCCGAAGCGTTGCGGCGTGATCTGGGAATCGAATTCCTCGGTGCGGTTCACGTAGGTGAATGCGAGCTGGACTTCGCGATAATAGATAGCCAGGCCGGCCTGAAGGTCGCCGACGAAATCCTTGCGGTCGTCAACCCGCGGGCCATCGCGAAACAGGTTGCCATCGAGGAACATGTCGCGGCCGATCGCACGGCCGCTGGCACCGATGAATAGATAGCCGCCCATCGGGTTTTCGTCGGTGCCGGGGATGAACTCACCCGCCCCCGAGAGCGCCGGACGGATGCGCGGCGGGCCGAAACTGGAATCAAGGTCCCAGCCGATCCGGGCCGTCAGGCCGGATGATGCATATGTGCGCACATTGCCGAGTGCGCCGCCGACATCGAAACCGAGATCGGTTTCAACGCCGAGCGGCAGCGTCGGCCCCGGGAAACGATGCAGGCGCTGGACGATGATCTCGATCCCGGCCTCGTCGCGCAGCTGGTTGGGCCATCCCTGCGCCTCGGCCACGCCGATGATCCGGTGAAAATTGTTCTGGACGAATTCGCCGCCTGCCGAGGGACCGACGATGCCGAGATTGACCTGCAGCGTGTCCTGCGTGTTGGCGCTGCTGCCGACAATAGTGCCGGAGGCAAAAAGCCAACCAGCATACGGTCGGTCGGCCGGATCGGGCACAACCAGCGTCTTGTCCTCTGGCGTGAAGATGACATGGCTGAGCGCAAAGCCCTGACGCAGTTCCTGGCGTTCGAGGTCGAGGAACGGGATACGGTCGGCCACCCATTCGAGCGCCGGGAATATCTCGTCGGCGCCGGACACGCGTTCGATGCGCAGCCCGTTGGAATAGTTGCGGTCGGTGCCGCCGCCGAACTTGTCGTTCTCCACCGTGAGCGAGGTCACGGCAGGCTTCATGACCTCCTGGGCATGTGCCAGGGGCGCAACAAAAAGGGCCGCGACTAGCGCGGCCCGAAAACGTGTCTGGGCCATCATCATGGCCGGTGCCCTAGCACCTATCGGCGCATGGTGAAACTTACACCTGCGAAATCTTCAGTGTCGCTAATGGAGCCGTTTCGGTCTTCGTATTTCACTTCGCGGCGGATGTAGCTGAGCGAGAGCTCGCCGCCTGCCCGCTGGATCGATACGCCAGCCTGCATGTCGCCTACGGTGACCTGATCGGTCAGGGACATGTCGTTGAGATTCGGGGCGAAACCGGTGTTGCCCGCATCCCATATGAGGGCTTCTCCATCGGCACCGGCGAAAATGTACCAGCCTTGAGGCTGGCCGTCCTTGCCGAGGATGTTGAAGTCACGACCGATACGGACTTCACCACCGACGCGCTGGCTGAGCAGTTCGCCCTCTTCGCGCACGGCAATGCGGGGCGCGACACCGACGTCAAAGTTGAGACCGGTCATTGCCATGGGCGCCGAGAAGGCAACTTCGGCGGCGATGTCTTTCTCGATCTGGGTCGCCCCTGTCAGGCGGGCCTTGCCGCGCTTAGCGGTGATCGCAAGCAGGGCCGGGCTGCCGGTCCAGGCGAGTTCAGGCAGGTCGGACGGAAAAATACCCGCCGAGATGCCGAAATTGGCAGGAGTCGCGCCATCGAATAATGCAACTGGTGCTGGCAGGGCACCCATGACCGTGCCCGAAAAACGGGCAGGCGCGCCATCGACGACATGAATGGAGATTGTCTCGGACGCGTCGGACTGAACCGGGCTCGCACCAAGCGACGCCGGAACGGCCATCGTCATGCCGAGCGTTGGCGGCACGGCCGGTTCGGACCGGACGAAATCATGTGGGGAGGTTGAGACGCAGCCCTGGCAGGCCAGCGTCAACACTGTAGAGGCTACTGCGAATACCATACGCCTGACACCCTTCATGGCTAATCCTCGTAAGCTTACGCCTGTCCGAAGATTACACCCCAACCCGCTTAATGTAGCATAAAGGACACACCATGCCCAAACGCCTTTCACTCAGCAAAGATTAATTCTGGTTGATATAACGCTAACCTGTAGTTTTGGTTCCACAACCCGAATTCTGCAGGCATTTTCTCGCAAAATGCAGGCCACATAGGGCTGTGGCGCCATTAACCTGTAGATATATTTGTTGGAATTGCGGCAAGTGACGCGACTTTTGCCTGATCTTCAGGCAGCAGATTTTCCACCTATGAAAGAAAAACGGCCAGCCCGATTCAGAGCTGGCCGCTTTGCTGTTCATTGCCGGAATGGCCGCCACCTACTGGCAGGCGAGACACTCGTCATAATCGGTGTTCGGCGTGTCGAGGCTCTGGCCTTCGATCCGCTCGGAACCGGCAAAGGCCGCGCGCTGGACCGACTTGGACCGGCAGTAATAGAGCGACTTCAGGCCGCGCTCCCACGCCGTCCAGTGTAACATGTGCAGGTCCCACTTGGACACGTCGCCCTTGAGGAACAGGTTCAGCGACTGCGACTGGCAGATATAGGGTGTGCGATCAGCCGCAAGCTCGATGATCCAGCGCTGGTCGAGCTCGAAGGCTGTCTTGAAGACATCCTTCTCGTGCGCGTCGAGGCAATCGAGATGCTGCACCGAGCCTTCATGCTCGAGGATAGAGGTCCATATCTCGTTGCTGTTGAGACCTTTCTGATCGAGCAGGGCTTCGAGCTGCTGGTTCTTGACGGTGAACGAGCCCGACAGCGTCTTGTGGGTGTAGACATTGGCCGGGATCGGCTCGATGCCTGCCGAGGTGCCGCCGCAGATGATCGAGATCGATGCGGTGGGCGCAACAGCCATCTTGTGGCTGAAGCGGGCCATCATGCCAACATCGCGGGCATCCTCGCAGGGGCCACGCTCCTTGGCGAGCTTGACCGAAGCGGCATCCGCGCCCTGGCGGATGTGCTTGAACATCTTCTCGTTCCAGACCTTGGCCATGGCGCCTTCCATCGAGACGTTCATCGACTGCAGGAAGGAGTGGAAGCCCATCAGGCCGAGACCGACCGAGCGCTCGCGCTTGGCGGAATAGACCGCCCGCGCCATTTCCGGCGGCGCACGCTCGATGAAGTCTTCGAGCACGTTGTCGAGGAAGCGGAAGATGTCTTCGAGGAAATGCTCGTCTTTCGACCATTCCATGAATTTCTCGGCATTGACCGACGAGAGGCAGCAGACCGCCGTGCGATCCTGGCCGCGATGGTCGATACCGGTCGGCAGCGTGATTTCCGAGCAGAGGTTCGACTGGGTCACCTTGAGGCCCAGCTTGCGCTGGTGGGCCGGCATGGAATTGTTCACGGTGTCCGTGAACAGGAGATAGGGCTCGCCGGTCTGCATGCGCAGCTCGAGAATCTTCTGCCACAGCTTGCGGGCATTGATGGTGCGGACGACTTCGTTGGATTTCGGGCTGATCAGACCGAAGTCTTCGTCGGCGCGGACCGCTTCCATGAAGGCATCAGTGATGTTGATGCCGTGGTGCAGGTTGAGGCTCTTGCGGTTGAAGTCGCCGGACGCCTTGCGGATTTCGAGGAATTCCTCGATTTCCGGGTGGTGGCAGTCGAGATAGCAGGCGGCAGAACCACGGCGCAGCGAGCCCTGGCTGATCGCGAGGGTGAGCGAGTCCATCACGCGGATGAAAGGAATGATGCCGGACGTCTGACCGTTCTGGCCGACTTTCTCGCCGATCGAGCGGACATTGCCCCAATAGGTGCCGATGCCGCCGCCATTCGAGGCGAGCCAGACATTCTCGGTCCAGGTCTCGACAATATCGTCGAGCGAATCACCGACCTGGTTGAGGAAGCAAGAAATCGGCAGGCCGCGCGACGCGCCACCATTCGACAGGACGGGCGTGGACGGCATGAACCAGAGTTTGGACATATAATCGTAGAGGCGCTGGGCGTGCTCGGAATCATCGGCAAAGGCCGTCGACACACGGGCGAACATGTCCTGATAGGATTCGCCTGGCAGCAAATAGCGGTCTTTCAGCGTGGTCTTGCCGAAATCCGTCAGCAGCGCATCGCGCGAAGGATCGGTCTTTACAGGAGCGCCTTCAACCACGCGCAGTTCCGCCTCGGCACCTGCTTTCGGCTTGCCCTTACGCGGCGCGGATTTGGTCACAGACTTGGCTTCGGATGCAGACATGTGCAGCCCTCCGGTTTCATTGAATATTATATAGGAACTGAAGCCCCCGGCGGCCAGATATGGCCCCCAACTTCTCTCCTGACACAACATATAGTGTCGGAAGGTTAACATGGGGTCAACGGGGCAATACTTAAAACTGTCAAAAAGGGCGTGGAATTCCGGTTAACGAGCAGTTAAGCCATCCCGAGATCACCTGTCCAGACAGACGAATACGTATTCCACAATTCGTGCACCACGCGACTGGATGCCGCGAAATAATGTGAGACACACGAGCGAGGGAAAAGGCGGAGACAGGCGAACGACCCGGGCTGAAATCGTTGGGGCTGCTTCGTTCCCGACCTGACCCGATTGGCGAATGGCCCGTCCGCCACCTGCCTCCTCCGAGTTATATGCGCGGGGAGGCTGCGAATCGCAAGAGCAGGAGTGAGTCGTCAGGCGCGCGCCCGCGAATAAGTTGTTCGCGTCGATGCCCTCATGCTATTTCTCTGGTTCCAGACACGCATGAAGGGGTGAGCGATGAAATTCCGGCATATCATGATGGCGGGGGCCTCTGTCTTGCTTGCAGCAGGCGGCGCGGCGGCGAAAGAGGATGAGGCCCCTTCCAAGCGCTTCACGGCGGATCGCGTCTTCGACATGGAATATGCGTCCGACCCGCAGGTCTCCCCGGACGGCAAGACGGTCGCCTATGTGCGCCATTCCATGGACCGGATGACCGACAAGGATACCGGCCAGATATGGATCCTGAGCCTGGCCGACGGCTCGAACCGCCCGCTGGTAACCGGCGTTGCCGGCGCGAGTTCGCCGCGCTGGTCGCCGGATGGCACGCGGATCGTCTATTCGACCGCGACCGACGGCAAGCCGGAAGTGCGCGTCTTCTATCTCGACACCGGCCGCAGTTTCCCGCTGGCGCAATTTCTGGAAGGCCCGTCGGAGACGGTGTGGTCGCCGGACGGCAAGCATGTCGCGTTCAGCATGTTCGTAAAGGGCGAGGCGCCAAGCTTTGCCAAGGCGCCGACACCGCCGGAAGGTGCCAAGTGGAACGACGGCGTGAAGGTCATCGACACACTGACCTTCCGCTTTGATGGCGAGGGCTACCTGAAGGACGGTGCGACGCAGGTCTTCGTTCTACCGGTCGACGGCGGCACGCCGCGCCAGGTCACGTTCGGCAAGGCCGACATGTCCGGGCCGGAATGGCTGGACAATGATACGCTGCTGGTTTCGGGCAATACCGCCGAGGATCGCGACCTCGATCCGATCGAAAGCGAAATCTATGCCGTGGAACTGGCCGACCTTTCGGTAACCCCGCTGACCAGCCGCGACGGGCCGGACTCCGACCCGGTCGTCTCGCCGGACGGCAAGACGATTGCGTATCGCGGATTCGACGACAAAACGCTGTCCTACCAGCAGGCCGATCTTTACCTGATGGATGCCGACGGCACGAACGTCCGCGCACTTGCGGCAGACTTCCCGGGTGACATCGGCGAGACGGTGTGGGCGCCCAATGGCAAGAGCCTGCTCGTCCTGTCCGAGGATCATGGCGTGCTCACGCTGTTCAATGTCGACCTGAAGGGCAAGGTTTCGCAGGTCGTGACCGGCATTGGCGGCGGCTCGATCGGCCGGCCCTATGCCGATGGCAGCTTCTCTGTCAGCGGCGGCCGGAAACCGGTCGTCTCCTATATGGCAGGCTTTGCCGATCGCCCCGCCGAAGTGGGTGTCGTCGGCATTGACGGGAAGTACCCGAACGTGCTGACCGCGCTCAATGCCGATGTGTTGCCCTATCTCGAAATGGCGAAGGTCGAGGAGATCAAGGTAACGTCCAGCGCTGACGGTCGCGAGATCGAAGCCTGGGTCGCTTTCCCGCCGGACTTCAAGGCGGATGGCAGCTTCCCGCTGATCCTGGAAATCCATGGCGGGCCTTACGCCATGTACGGCCCCTTCTTCGGCAGCGAGATCCAGCGCTATGCGGCTGAAGGCTATGTCACGGTCTGGTCGAACCCGCGCGGATCGACGGGCTATGGCGAAGACTTTGCGCTGCTGATCGACAAGGCCTATCCGGGCAATGACTATGACGACCTGATGAGCGTGGTCGACGAGATGGTGGCGCGCAAATATGCCGATCCTGAACGCCTGTTCGTGACGGGTGGTTCGGGCGGCGGCATCCTGACGGCATGGATCGTGACAAAGACGGACCGGTTTGCCGCAGCAGCGTCGATCAAGCCGGTGATCAACTGGATGACAATGGCGCTGGCCGGCGACATCGCGCAGGTCGTGCGGCGCCACTGGATACGTGCCGAGCCCTGGTCAGACCCGGAAGCCTTCCTCAAGTTCTCGCCGATCCGCTATATCGACAAGGTGGTGACGCCGACGATGATCATGGTGGGCGAAGAGGACTATCGCACGCCTGCCTGGGAGGCTGAACAGTTCTACACGGCACTCAAGATGCGCGGCGTGGATACGGTCTATGTTCGCGTGCCGGGATCGCCGCATTATATCGCCTCGCGTCCGAGCCGCCTGATTGCCAAGACGGACAATATCATGGGCTGGTTCGCCAAGTATGATCCGGCGAAAAAGGACGCGGCAGAAAACGGCGAGGACGACTAGCGCCATGTCAGACCTTGATCTCATCATGCAGAGCCTTGAAGCCCTCGCCGAGCGCGAGGGCGACCCGGCACCCGTAATCTATGCCCACCTGTTCGCTGACCACCCTGACCTCGAACCGCTGTTCCTGATGGACACGGATGGCGGGGTGCGCGGCTCGATGCTGCAACAGTCTTTCGACTGCCTGATCGATATGGCCGAAGGCGGGATCATGGCGCCGGTCATCCTCGGGGCCGAGCGAGTGAACCATGGCACCTATGGCGTGCCGGACAACCTGTTCGATGCCTTCTTCACCACGATCCGTGATTGCGTGAAAGCGGCGATGGGAACGGACTGGACGGCGGAGACGGACGCGGCATGGTCACGCCTGCTGGCGCGCACGGTGGCGCTGGCGGCGGCCTAG
>NZ_JBDNGN010000146.1:0-18962 GCF_041689225.1 Hyphomonas sp.
AAGCAGTTCGCCGACGCCATCCTTGCATTCATGCGTGAAACCATCCCGCAGGAATGGAAGAAATTCCGCGACAAGGTCTCAGACAACTTCCGCGTCATAACCCACGAGAACTTTCGGGTTTTGGAGTAGAAGCTGTATAGCTACAACTGAGGTTTATAGATTTGGTGCCACAGGCGTTGCTGCGTGGCTTTACCGAAAACTGAAACGGGGACTTACACTCGTGAAAGGGGAGGCACATGCGCGTGGAATCGTTCGATTGGGACCGCATACGGATCTTCCGGGCCGTCGCAGAACTCGGAAGCATGTCCGCAGCAGCCGAGAAACTGGGTGGATCGGTTCCCACGATCAGTCGACGCATTAGCGAACTCGAAACGGCTCTCAGGACCGAGCTGGTCAAACGGTCGTCACGCGGAATCGACCTCACGGACGCAGGCCGCATGCTGCTGCGTCACGCAAACCTGATGGCCGATATTGTCTCTGCAGCGCACGACGATGTATGCGACTCCGACACGGCAAATGAAGGCCCGGTGCACCTCGTCACGGGCGACGGGCTGGGCCCCTATTGGCTGGCGCGGCGAATTCCGCAATTCCTCGTGAGCTATCCGGGGATCGAACTGACCCTCACAGTTTCTGATCGCCCGCCAGACCTCTTGAACAATGAAGCAGATATCGCCATCCAGTTCGAACCGCCGAGCCGAAGCGAATTGATCGGCCGCCGGATGGGCGTCATCCACTACCTGTGCTTCGCCTCCACTGGCTATCTCGACCTTCACGGCACGCCGACCAGCCTGACCGATTTTCACCATCACAGGTGCCTGTTGCACGAGGGCTATGTGAATCAATCCGAGCATTGGGCCGACGGGGCTTTCCTCGCGCGCCAACTGATCCCGTTCTCCCTGATTACCAATTCGTCCGCGACCCTGATTGCCTGCTGCCGGGCCGGTGGCGGAATCGCGATCCTGCCGTCCTATATCGGCGCGGCCTATCCGGAACTCGTGCCGCTTGCCCTGCCGGAAGTGGCGTCCATCCAGTTCTGGATGACTTATACGGAACGCGTGCGACGCATTCCGCGCGGACAGGTTGTCGTCGAATGGCTGCGCAAGGCGTTCGATCCGGCCGAGTCTGACTGGTTCCGCGCCAATCTCACCCGCCCGGAAAACCCACTTGCGGCCAAGTAAACCGGCAAGAATTTCTGGCTTCATCAAATTCGGAGCACTAATTTGCTCGTCTTCGGCTATTCCCGCGCACGGTCATTCCCGCTAGGTCTATTCGCCCGGTCCCATGAACAGGAATCTGCCTATGCCGAGCCATCTCGACCATCTCAAGACCCTTGAGCAACGCCTGCTCTGGCTCTCGGCCTGGACCGTTCACAATGCCAACCACCTCCGCGACAAGCGCGATGACGACGTAAAGGTCGGCGGCCACCAGGCGTCCTGCGCGTCGATGGTCTCGATCATGAGCGCGCTCTACTTCCACACGCTGCGCCCGGAGGACCGCGTCGCCGTGAAGCCGCATGCCGCACCCGTCTACCATGCCATGCACTACCTGATGGGCAATCAGACGCTGGAAAAGCTGCAGAACTTTCGGGGCTATGGCGGTGCGCAATCCTATCCCAGCCGCACCAAGGACATCGACGATGTCGACTTTTCCACCGGGTCCGTCGGTCTCGGCGTCGCCGAAACCGCCTTCGCCTCGATCATCCAGGACTATCTCGAAGCCAAGTCCTGGGCCGCTGACCGTCCCCTCGGGCGCATGGTCGCGCTCGTGGGTGACGCCGAACTCGACGAAGGCAATGTCTATGAATGCCTGCAGGAAGGCTGGAAGCACGACCTGCGCAATACATGGTGGGTGATCGACTATAACCGCCAGAGCCTCGACGGTGTCGTCCATGAAGGACTTTGGGAAAAGGTCGAGGCCATCTTCAAGGCATTCGGCTGGCGCACCGTGGTCCTGCGCCACGGAGCGCTGCAGCGCGCGGCCTTCGAGGAACCGGGCGGCGAGACGCTCAAGACCTGGATCCAGACCTGCCCCAATGCCGACTATTCCGCCCTGACCTACAAGGGTGGGGCGGCTTGGCGCACCCGCCTGATGAACGATATCGGCGACCAGGGCGATGTGGCGGCCCTGCTTGAGCGACGCAGCGATGATGAACTCGGCTCCCTGATGAACAATCTTGGCGGCCAGTGTGTCCAGTCCCTGTGCGACGCCTTTGACTCTGTGACCGACGACACGCCCACCGTCTTCCTCGCCTACACGATCAAGGGCTGGGGCATGCCGCTCGCTGGCCACAAGGACAATCATGCCGGCCTGATGAACAAAGCCCAGATGGCCGATTTCCAGGCGAAGATGGGAATCGCCGAAGGTGAGGAATGGGCCACCATGGCGAGCGTCGAAGACCCCGATGCCCTGAACGCCTTCCTGCGCGATGTTCCCTTCTTCGCAGACGGCCCGCGCCGTTTCACCGCTCCGCCGGTCGCAAGTCCCGGTCCGATCTTCCTCGACGATGACGTCCAGTCCACCCAGGCCGGTTTCGGCAAGATCCTCGACGCCCTCGCCAAGTCCAAATCCGAACTGGCCGACCGCATCGTCACCACCTCGCCGGATGTCACTGTCTCGACCAATCTCGGTCCGTGGGTCAACCGCCGTAGCCTGTTCGCCCGCGAGACCAAGGGCGACACGTTCCGCGACCAGCATATCCCGTCGACACAGAAGTGGCAGTTCTCGCCCGCAGGCCAGCATATCGAACTCGGTATCGCTGAGATGAACCTCTTCCTCCTACTTGGCGCGGCGGGCCTGTCGCACTCGCTGTTCGGCGAACGCCTCATCCCCATCGGCACGGTCTACGACCCGTTCATTGCGCGCGGCCTCGATGCCCTCAACTATGCCTGCTATCAGGATGCCCGCTTCATCATTGTCGGAACACCCTCCGGGGTGACGCTCGCGCCCGAAGGCGGCGCGCACCAATCGATCGGCGCCCAGCTCATCGGCATGAGCCAGGACGGCCTCGTCTCGTTCGAACCGGCCTTCCTCGACGAACTCTCGATCATCATGGACTGGTCGTTCGATTATCTCCAGCGCGACGGCGACGGCGACCCGGACGAGCGCACGTGGCTGCGCGACGAGACCGGCGGCTCCGTCTATCTCCGCCTCACCACCCGCCAGCTGGAACAGGTCCGCTGGTCCAACCGCGACGACGAGACCTTCCGGCAAGGCGTCATCGATGGCGGCTACTGGCTGCGCAAACCCGGACCCAATTGCGAGATCGTCATCGCCTATCAGGGCTGCGTCGCACCGGAAGCGATCAAGGCCGCCGGACGCATCGGCAATAATCGCCGCGACATCGGTGTCCTTGCGGTTACGTCCGCTGACCGCCTCAGTTCAGGCTGGACCGCTGCGCGCCGCGCCCGGGCACGTGGCAACAAGGCGGCCAAGAGCCAGATCGAGCGCCTGATGGAACAGGTCCCGCGCGACTGCACGCTGATCACCGTTACCGATGGCCACCCGGCCACGCTGGCCTGGATCGGCGGCGTGAAGGGCCATGCCACGACACCGCTGGGCGTCGAGCATTTCGGACAGACCGGCACGATCCGCGACCTCTACCGCCATTTCCAGATCGATGCCGAAGCCATCGTCTCGGCAGCAAGCCACCTGTCGCCCGGCAAGGTTATCTGATCAGGCTGGCGCCAGCCAGCCTTGCAAGCGTGCCGCATCAAGACGCGTCTGCTCCGGGCTTCCGAACAGCTGCCGGCTCACGCCAATCCGCTTGAACCAGTAGTGCAGGCCGACAAGGTCGGTGAACCCCATGCCGCCATGCACTTCTGTCGACGTGCGCGCAATGAACGTACCCGCTTCAGCCAGGTGAGACTTTGCCAACGTCGCCATCGCGAGACCTTCCGGTTCGCCGGTGTCCAGCGCATGCGCCGCATGCCAGATCAGTGCCCGGGATGGTTCCAGGCGCGCCGCCATTTCCGCGCACATGTGTTTCACGGCCTGGAACGATCCGATCACCCGGCCAAACTGCTGGCGCTCGGCGGCATAGGCGACCGCCTTGTCGATCATGGCCTGCGCCGCGCCCAGCGTGTCCGCTGCAACCAGCAACCGCGCCGCTGCCAACACTTCCTCATCCGGCGTCAGCGACATCGTGCGCGCCTCCCCGCCAAAGACTACTTCGGAAAATATCCGTGTCCGGTCGATTGTTTGCATCGGCTTTGCGGCCGCCGATTCGATGAGGTTCAGCGCGCCTGCTGTGTCTGCCGCCAGCAAGTGTGTTGACCCCTCTGCCGAGACAGCCAGCAGCGACGTACCGGTCAGCTTGTCGCTGTCGACCGTCACGCCGGCGCCGTCGCGGCGCGACGACAGTTCCGTCAGGGCCAGCCCCATCCTGATGTCGCCAGAAGCAATGCCCGGCAGGAAGTCGTCGCCTGCGTGCCGCAGCGCGTGCGCGGTCACAGTCGTCGCCAGGAAACGGCTTGGCGCGATCGCATAGCCCAGCGATTCCTGCACAAGGCACGCATCCAGCAGGCCAAGCCCGAGACCCCCATGCGCTTCAGGCACGTGCAACCCGGCGAGGCCCAGTTCATCAAGGCCCGCAGCCAAAGCCGCGCCCGCCGCTTCGTCCCCGGTCGCGATCTTGCGGATCGTGTCCAGCGGCGCGGCATCCTTCAGGAAGCCGTTCAGGCTGTCCTGCAACATGCGCTGGTCTTCTGAGAGTGCAAATTCCATCGGTCTTCTCCTCTCAGGCCTTGGCCGGTTTGGGTTCGCGCGGCAGGCCGAGGCCCCGCTCCGCAATGATGTTCTTCTGGATTTGCGCCGTACCGCCGCCAATGATCAGGCCAAGGTCGTACATGTAGCGGGCCTGCCACGTGCCCTCGGCGCGCAAATGCTCGCCCTGCTCGTACATCACGCCCAGTTCACCAAGCGCATCGATGGCGAGCCGCGCGATCTCGTGATTGAGTTCACAGCCCATCAGTTTCACCACTAGCCCCGCAAGGCCCGCACTTTCTTTCTTCAGGCTGTGTGTCGTAATGCGCAGGCCGTTCGCCTGCATCGCGTAGACTTCGCCTTGCAGCTTCAGCAGCCGGTCGCGCAGCAACGGATTGTCGATCAGCCGCTCGCCGTTCACCGTCTCGCGCTTCATCAGCTCGACCAGTTCCACCAGCCGCGCCTTGGTGGCATTCGGGTCGCCCAGCATGCCGCGTTCATGCGTCAGCGTGGCATTGGCCACCTGCCAGCCCTTGTTCTCGGCAAAAACGATGCCGCTCTTGGGCACGCGCACGTCGCTGAAGAAGACTTCGTTGAAATTTGCCGCCCCGGTCATATCGACCAGCGGGCGCACTTCGATCCCTGGTGTCTCCATCGAAAACAGGATGTAGGAAATACCTTCATGCTTCTTCGCGCTCGGGTCGGTGCGCACAAGACAGAAGATCATGTCGGCCTGCTTGGCGGTCGACGTCCATATCTTGCTGCCGTTGATGACATAATCGTCGCCATCGGACACCGCCGCCGTCCGAAGCGCCGCAAGGTCAGAGCCTGCGCCCGGTTCGGAATAGCCCTGGCACCAGATCATCTCGCCATAGAGGGTCGGACGGATATAGGCCGCCTTCTGTTCCGGCGTACCCAGTTCCAACAAGGTCGGCACCAGCATCGAGATGCCCTGGTTCGACATCGCGCGCGGCAGGCCCGTTCGCGCGAATTCCTCGGCAATGATGCGGGACTTCAGGATGTCGGGTTCGGCGCCATAGCCGCCATATTCCGTGGGAATGGTCCGCGCCGCGAGGCCGTTCTCAATGAGCAGTTTCTGCCACGCCTGCCGCTTGGGGTTCTTTATGCCCCGGTCATCGGAGGTCGGCGCCAGATTTGCATTGGCAGACAGAACATCGGCCACTTCCTTGCGGAAAACCTCATATTCCAGGCTGAATGAAAGATCCATGGTAGACGGGCTCCCTGATTTTCGCTGACCCTGACAGGCTTTCCCTTGGGGCTGCCAAGAGGAACTCTGCCCTTTGCTGCCCATTCGCGTCTTTCTGCTTGCTGGACGTGGCGTAAGGGTCCCTATTCTGGAAAAAATCACTCTTGGAGGAACGTCCCTGTGTCAGTCGAATATGAAGTCCGCGGCCATATGGCCATCATCACGCTCAACCGCCCGGAAGCCCGCAACGCGATTAACGGCGTGATGGCTACGGGTATCGAACACGCGCTAGACCGGTTCGAAGATGACCCCGAACTCTGGGTCGCCATCCTCACCGCCAATGGCAAGGCTTTCTGCGCCGGGGCCGACCTGAAGGAGATCAGCGCCGGCAATGGCGGCGCGCTCGGAACGGCCAAAGGCGGCTTCGCAGGCATCGTGAAACGCGAGCGTACCAAGCCCCTGATCGCCGCGATCACAGGCAGCGCCTTGGCTGGCGGCACCGAGATTGCCCTCTCCTGCGACATGATCATCTGCGCCGACACGACCAATTTCGGCCTCCCGGAAGTCAAGCGCTCGCTCGTCGCCGGCGCTGGCGGCCTGTTCCGTCTGCCCCGTGTCATCGGCATGGCCACCGCGCTAGAAGCGATCCTGACTGGCGATCCGCTGCCTGCGCAGCGTGCGTATGAACTGGGCATGGTCAACAAGGTCGTGCCCGAAGCGGACGTGATGGCGGAAGCGACGAAACTCGCCGAACGGATCATGGCCAATGCGCCGATCGCCGTTCAGGCCAGCCGTCAGGTGGCGCACGCCGCCCTGACCAGTTCCGACGACGACCTCTGGAATGCCAGTGGCAAGGCGTTCGGCCAGGTCATGAAGACCGAGGATTTCAAAGAAGGCCCGCGCGCCTTCATCGAGAAACGCGCACCTGTCTGGAAAGGCAAGTAAGCCTAGTCTTCCCGCACAACGCGTGCCTTTCCGCGGCCGAGGGCCAGCGCCTTGATCGCGCCGCGGAAAGTCTGCACCTCCTGCTCGGTCCAGTCAGCCCGGATCAGGGCCGAGCGGAGATTGTCCTTCATCAGCGGTGTCTTTTCCGGCGGGAAGAAATAGCCAGCCCGCTCCAACTCCGCCTCGAAATGCTCGAACATCCGGAACACATCATCCCGCGTTGACGGCACCCCGTCCGTGGAAACCGGTGTGACATGGCTCTGCGCTGGAGTAGCCGACGGATTTTTCGCCGCGCTCAGCTTGCCCCATTCATGCGCAAACACGCAGACGGCCTGCGCCAGGTTCAGGCTCTTGAAGTCACGATCGACCGGATAGGTCATCAGCAGGTCGGACAGGGCCACGGCCTCGTTCGGCAGGCCGGACTTCTCCCCCCCGAACATCACCCCTGCCACACCCGCGCCGCCCACGGCCCGCCCATGCACCACCTGCGCAGCATCTGCAGCATCCACAACGCGCTTTTCGATCCCCCGCATCCGTGCGGTCGCGGCGACGAGATAAGTCACCCCCTCCTGCGCGTCCTGTAGTGTTTCATACACTTTCACGCTCACGCCCGCATCGAAGGCGCCAGCTGACATCGTATCAGCCGCCGGATTCGGCCAGCCATCCCGGGGCGCCACGAGGCGAAGGTCGGTCAAACCGAAATTGCGCATCACCCGTGCCGCAGCGCCAATGTTTTCGCCAAGTTGCGGGGAATGGAGGATGACGCAGGGGCTGCTCTGTTCTGACATGAAGGAACCTGTTTTGACGCGGCCTGCCGCTCTGCTATAGCGCACTCCAATAGCTTCAACCGCAAGGATTACAAAACATGGCGAAGATCAAGGTCAAGAACCCGATTGTCGAGATGGACGGGGACGAAATGACCCGCATCATCTGGCAGCTCATCAAGGACAAGCTTATCCATCCCTATCTGGATCTCGATCTGAAGTACTTCGACCTGTCGATCCAGAAGCGCGACGAAACCGACGACCAGATCACCATTGATGCCGCTGAAGCCACCAAGAAATACGGCGTCGCCGTCAAGTGCGCGACCATCACGCCAGACGAACAGCGCGTTGAAGAATTCAAACTCAAGAAGATGTGGCGCAGCCCGAACGGCACGATCCGCAACATTCTCGGCGGCGTTGTTTTCCGCGAGCCCATCGTGATCTCGAACGTCCCGCGCCTTGTTCCCGGCTGGACCAAGCCTGTCGTCATCGGCCGGCACGCCTTCGGCGACCAGTACAAGGCGACTGACTTCCTCGTGCCCGGCAAGGGCAAGCTGACCATGAAGTGGGAAGCATTCGACGGTTCGGACTCCCAAGAATATGACATTTTCGACTTTCCTGCGGCCGGCATCGCCATGGGCATGTACAACCTTGACCAGTCGATCCGTGACTTCGCCCGCGCCAGCTTCAACTATGGCCTGCAGCGCAAGTGGCCGGTCTACCTGTCGACCAAGAACACGATCCTCAAAGCCTATGACGGTCGCTTCAAGGACCTGTTCCAGGAAATCTTCGACGCTGAGTTCGCTGACAAGTTCAAGGCATTCGGCGGCACCTACGAGCACCGCCTGATCGACGACATGGTCGCAGCCGCCATGAAATGGTCCGGTGGCTATGTCTGGGCCTGTAAGAACTATGATGGCGACGTACAGTCCGACACCGTGGCCCAAGGCTACGGTTCGCTCGGCCTGATGACCTCCGTGCTGATGACACCCGATGGCAACACGGTCGAAGCCGAAGCGGCTCATGGCACGGTCACGCGCCACTACCGCAACCACCAGAAGGGCGAAGCGACATCGACCAACTCGATCGCCTCGATCTATGCGTGGACGCAAGGCCTCAGCCATCGCGGTCGCATGGACGGCACGCCGGACGTGCAGGCCTTCGCCAAGACGCTTGAAGAAACCATTGTGAAAACGGTCGAAGCTGGCTTCATGACCAAGGACCTCGCCCTCCTCGTCGGTCCCGATCAGGAATGGCTGACGACCGAAGGCTTTATTGAAAAGGTTTCGGACAACCTGAAGGCCGAGATGGCCAAGGCCTGAGGCCAACGCGTCTATCAGACGAAAAACCAAAAACCAAAAACCCCGGCGCCTTGCGGTGCCGGGGTTTTTTATGACCGTGCAGACCGGTTTAGATCACGCCGCCGACCATGTGCCCGATCCCCGCAGTGATCGCCATTGCCAGAGCACCCCAGAAGGTCACACGCAGCGTCGGTTTCCAGATACTGGCCCCGCCGGCCCGCGCGCCGACTGCGCCGAGCAGCGCAAGGAAGATGAGCGACGCCACGGCTTCTGCAGGCACCAACGCGTGCAACGGAACCAGCCAGACCAATGCGAGTGGCAAGGATGCCCCAACCGCAAAAGATATGGCTGACGAAATCGCGGCTTGAATAGGCTTCGCCGCCGTCAGATCGGTAATGCCAAGCTCGTCGCGTGCATGAGCCCGAAGGGCGTCGTCGGCTGTCAGCTGGCTCGCAACCTCGTGTGCCGTCGCCGGGTTCAGGCCGCGTTCCTCATAGATACCGGCCAGTTCCGCTTGTTCCGCCTCGGGCATGTCAATCAGCTCCTGGCGCTCCTTGGCCAGTTCTACCTGTTCGGCATCTGACTGGGAACTCACCGACACGTATTCTCCGGCCGCCATCGACATCGCCCCGGCGACAAGGGCTGCGACGCCCGCGACGAGAATTTCACCTTGCGCGGCTTCTGCGGCCGCAACGCCGATAATCAGGCTGGCGGTTGAGACAATGCCGTCATTTGCACCCAGCACGGCTGCGCGCATCCATCCTATCCGCGATAACTGGTGGCGCTCTGTGTGAAAATGCGATCGGGCCATGAATATCCTTTAGTTTGTTTCGAAAAGTCTGGGCCAAAGCAGGCCACATGAACGGGGCTAGTCGACCGATACGCCAAGAGATTCCACAGTAGCGACCGTCAGGTACCCAACCGGCAACCCGTTGGCGCGCTGGTACGCTTCCATCGCCCGGTAAGTCGCAGGACCGAAGTCGCCATCGGCAGGTACCTTGAACCCCTTGGTAGTCAGCGCCATCTGGACTTCGACGATCTTGGCAGGTGATGCGTTTGTGTCGCAAAGCACCTCGCGCCATTCTACGCTGCCGCCGCCCGTCACCGCGCGTTTTTCGACGGTCCTATACGTCGCCGGTATGACGGTTGTCTGCTCTTGGGCTGGCGATACGATCTTCTGCAGGGTGATCGTCTCGTAGACGGCAGGAACCGCTTCTTCCACGATCCGCGCAGGCGTGTTCACGACGTCCTTTTTCAACGTTCTGTATTTCGCCGGGATCACCTTGGTTTCCGTCCGCTCCTGATGCACGAGCCGCGCGCGCGTCACCTCATCATATTGGGCAGGCACCTCCACCCGGCACAGCAATTCACCTGTCGACAAGGCGGAATCGCTATCGGCCTTCGCGGCCATGACATTGACTCCGTAGAGTCCGGCGCCGGGCTTCCAAGTGGTATAGGCCGGACGGATCAGCACCTTTTCCGTATAAGTCTCGAATTCGGCCGGCATCACCACGGTCTCCATCCGCTCCGGTGCTTCCAGGATCTGTTCTGTCTTGGTGACATAGTCGGCGGGAATGACGGTGAACGATGTCGTCGCCTCCCTGATCATGACCTCCTGGGTATAGGTTTCGTAGACGGCTGGGATGACCGTGATTTCGGCGCGCTCCGGCGTCGCGAGCACTTGCTCCGTTACCACTTCAGTCGTTTCCGGAATCAACACGCGCGCGAAACACGAGCCGGCGTCGGCACTCGGCGGATAATCCGTGGCATTCTGGGCGACAGCCAGTCCTGCCATCGCCAATGCAGCTGCCGATATGAAAATCAGTTTCATCATGGTTTTCCCCCTTCGCTGCGTTCGGCAGCCTGCCATACCTTTCGGCGTCCAGACGTGTTTTACCCTACCATGTCGGGACCGGCCAGCCTGTTCGGCCCGTACGCGACCCGTCCCGTGCGGCGCGGTGGCACTGGCATTCAGCCGATTCCGGGCTATACGGGCGTTTCAAGTAGCGAGGCGCGACATGATCCCGAGATATACACGACCCGAAATGGCTGAAATCTGGTCACCGGAAACGCGCTTCGGCATCTGGCTCGAGATCGAAACACTCGCCGCCGAAGCCATGGAAAACCTCGGCCTGATCCCGGAAGGCGTGACAAAGGCCGTGCGCGAGCGAGGCGCTTTCGAAGTCGACCGCATCGACGCCATCGAACGCGAAGTGAAGCATGACGTCATTGCCTTCCTGACAAATGTTACAGAACATGTTGGCGACGAAGCCCGCTTCCTGCACAAGGGCATGACGTCCTCGGACGTGCTGGACACCTGCCTCAGCGTCCAGCTCGTGCGCGCAGCGGATCTGCTCCTGACAGGACTGGACCGTGTCCTCGAAGCACTGGAAACGCGTGCCCGCGAACACAAACTGACCCCGACGATCGGTCGCAGCCATGGCATCCATGCCGAACCCACAACGTTCGGCATCAAGCTGGCCACTTTCCACGCCGAATTCCAGCGTGCGCGCACGCGCCTGCTTTTGGCGCGCGAGGAAGTCGCCACATGCGCCATCTCCGGAGCCGTCGGTACGTTCGCCAACATCGATCCAGCCATCGAAGCCCACGTCGCGGCGAAGCTCGGCCTCACGATCGAGCCAGTCTCCACGCAAATCATCCCGCGCGACCGGCATGCCATGTATTTCGCGGTCCTCGGCGTGATCGCATCGTCCGTCGAGCGTCTTTCCACCGAAGTGCGCCATCTGCAGCGCACCGAAGTACTCGAAGCCGAAGAGTTCTTCTCGCCCGGCCAGAAAGGCTCGTCGGCGATGCCGCACAAGCGCAATCCTGTCCTGACAGAGAACCTGACCGGCCTCGCACGGCTCGTCCGCTCTGCGGTGACCCCGGCGCTTGAAAATGTAGCCCTGTGGCACGAGCGGGACATTTCGCATTCATCCGTCGAGCGCGGCATCGGCCCTGACGCCACGATCCATCTCGATTTTGCACTCCATCGCCTCGCTGGCGTGGTCGAAAATCTGGTTGTCTATCCCGAGAACATGCTCCGCACGATCGAGAGCATGGGCGGGCTGCACAACTCCCAGCGCATCCTGCTCGCGCTCGTTGAGCATGGTGTCAGCCGTGAGGACTCCTACAGCCTGGTCCAGCGCAACGCGATGCGCACATGGCGCGGCGAAGGCAACTTGCTTGACCTGCTCAAAGCCGATCCTGACGTGACGGCGAAACTGACGGATGCAGAGCTGGAGGCGCTGTTTGACCTCGAGTATCATTTCAAACACGTCGACACGATTTTCGAACGGGTATTCGGAACCGCCTGAGTACTGAGCCTAAAAAAAGGCCACCCCGCGAAGCGCAATCTGGCGCTAAGCGGAGTGGCTTTTTTTATGTCTGCAAGTCGTCGCTAGAACGTCGTCGACAGGCTCGCCGAGATGGTCGTTCCACGCTCATAGGTGTTGAATTCGGTGCGTCCGAGGCCGCCTTCCGACATCTGGTACTCCGAATGCTTTTCGCCGAGCAGGTTACGCCCTTTCAGACCCAGTGAAAGTTCGCGCCCGCCAAGCGTGAGGTCGCGATTGTATACGAGGTCCAGCTGCACACCGGGTTCCTCCACCACGTCCGGCAGAGCGGCTGGGCCGATTCCGAATCCGCGTTGCAGGATACGATCATCGACCCAACCCACGAGGAGCGTCATCTGGTCAACATCGCTTTGCCAGCCAAACTGGGCATTCAGGATATTTTCAGGCGTGCCCTGCAGGTCGGACCCGTCCAACCCAAACAGGGCTGCATTACGGAGTGAACGCGAAATCGGGTCGAACACCTTGTCGCTCTCTGCAGCCTTAACCTCAGACGCGGTGTAGGTGTAGTTCGCTGAGAACATCCATTCACGCGCATCCATCCAGGGATTGGATATCGGCATGTTGAAATTGGTCCTGTATTCAAGCTCCGCACCATACAACTCTGCCTTCGGGCTGTTGATGAAGGTTGTCTCGAAAACGAAGGACGCTGTCGAATACTGCACTTCCTCGATCGGGTTTTTTATTTCTTTGTAGAAGCCGCCAAGCGTCACGAACTGGTTGCGCCCGATATAGTATTCCAGGCGTGCGTCATAGTTCGTCAGTTCGCTGTCCACGAGCCCGCTATTGCCGCGATAGGTGCGATCTGTCTCTGGGTCGATGAAGGACGACAGCGCCAATTCACGGAACTGCGGGCGGGCAATCGTCTGCGAATAACCGGCTCGCAACTGGAGGTCATCGGCAAAGTTCCATGTCAGCGTCAGCGCCGGCAGGATATAGTCGTTGCTGAGGTTGACGTCCCCGGCTCCGGGGTTTCCGAACCGGTCAAACGTCTTCACTGTCTGCTCAGCGTCTTCGTACCGAAAGCCTAACGTGCCGCGAACATAATCCAGCAGGTCGATCTCCGCCTGCACGTAGAACGCACTCACGTCGAGCGCCCCCGAATAGGAGTCGTTAGGCGTTACGATTTCCTGAAGAATGAATCGGGCTGGATCGATATTGTCGGGAGAGAACAGGTAGTCAGGGCGCGCAGCCTGCACATCGACCGGCAATGCATTGCCGCCGGCAAACCGCAGGGACAGGTAGTCATAGGTGCGTTCAGTCGAGGCGACATCGAATCCGCCCGACATGACCAGATCCCGCGCATTCCCGATGTCTACGGTATATTTTGCATCGGCGCCCACGCTCGCGATCGTGTCCTCGAGGTTGGAGAAAACAATACCGTAATTGTTTGCAGTGGAATACAAGGGCACACCGTCCGCATCGGGACTACGCCGCAATGAACGGTCATATGGCGCATCGCGCGTGGACACCGCATAGGCACCGCGCCAGTTCAGGTCCAGATCGCCAATCTTGTGCTCGCCGCGCAGCTGGCCGAAGCTTAGCTCGCGCTCGAACCATCCGGTTGACTCGTCGTAAATCTCACCTGTGGCGCCCGGCGCATTAAAATCGGTGCCTGTGGTGATCTCCGATTGTTTCGAGGTCGTGTGGACATAGAACAGAGTCGCCTGAATCTCGTTCTCTCCCCAGCCGACCGAACCCGATCCGAGCGCGTTTAGTGTGGCATCATAGGTCGTCGAAAACTGGTTCTGGTCGCTGCCGATAACGCCGGCCTCGACGAATTGCCGCGTAGCGTTTTTCGTTGTCCATCCTGAGTCAAATCCAACGACGCCGATCATGCCGATATCATACTGGCCCTTGTCGAGAATAAGGCCGGCCTCAATCGATCCGCTGGGGTTTGGACCAAGTTCACCCTGCTGGATAACCGACAGCGGCGAGTTAACCAGGCTCTCGCCAATCGCCTCAATTTGCGCCGGTGTCTGACCGCTAAGCCGCTCACCCGAAGACAGGACACCAGCCAATGGACCCGGGATATCCCGAAGCCCGTCATCATAGCCCGACCAGTCAAGGTCGCCGCCACGAACGTACAATCCATCAGAACCGGTCGTTTCAGTGTTTGCCGAGATACCGGCCTTCACAGTCACAAAATTTTCCGCTGGCTGGCGAAGTGTCTGGAGATCGATCACACCGCCGCCGAATTCGCCGGGATAATTTGCTGAGAATGTTTTCTGGACAGATGCTCCCGCGAGGACGCTGGACGGGAACAGGTCAAGTGGCACTGTCCGCCGCAAGGGCTCAGGGCTTGGAAGCGGGGAACCGTTGAGCAAGGCAGACGAGTATCGGTCGCCGAGGCCCCGCACGAAGGCGAAGCGACCGGAAACGATGCTCAGCCCGCTCAGTCGGGTCAGGGCAAGCGCGGCATTCGAGTCGCCCTGGCGCGCAAGGTCCTCGGTCGACAGGAAAGTCGCGACCTGGGACGTCTCGCGCTGAGGTTCGGGAATGAATTGCCCACGAACGACCACGGTCTGGAGTGTGCGGCTGTCGTCGGTCGTCTCTGCAGGCGCTGTTGCCTCCTGAGCAAGGACCATCGGCGCCAAAGCGAGGACGATGGCTGTCGATAGCAACCATTTATGTCGGACGGATTTATTGTGCATTTTTTTAACCTAGCTTGGCGCGAAATGGACGCCCTCAATTGACGTGTCCGTGTCTCGCCTGAAATGAAAGTGCCGGGATCGTGCACGACTGGCGCGACCATCCCGGCGGTTCTCAACTTAACAAGGGTCGCTGACCTCAAGGCCGCACGACCAACCCTGCCACCAGGTATCCGTGGCGTTCTCGACGGCACCGATATAACCAACCGGCTCAAGGTCGCCCGACAGGCCCGTCACATCAAACGCTGTGACTGCCGATTCAGCCGCACCATTGATGAATGTGTTGATCAGGGTGCTTGCTGTTGCCGTGGAGTTGTTAGTGCCTGCGGCCAGGGATGCAGCTGCAGCACCGATGTCGGAGCCCGCCACTTCAAGACCGGCTACGCAATCGAACAGGACAGAGTTGAAGGCAGGGTCCACGCCGGCCTGGTAGCCAGCAACACCATTGCCTGCCGAAGTCTCCCAGCGGAAGCATTCAGTGACTTCCTTCACCACACCGTTGACGTAAGTGCCGACCGTACCGGTGTTCAGGCGGAATGCATTGCCACCCGCATCACCGAGGAAGGTGAAGTTGGAGACCTTGGCATTGGACGCCGGTGTGATGCCCGCAACGCTGCTGGCCTCAACCATGTTGTCGCCCCCGGCAGCACGCTGCTTCACGATGACATATTGCAGGCTGCCATTGTAGCCATTGTCCGTGTCGAGCGAGTCATCGTCTGCGCCTGTCAGCACGAGGTGCTTGGCGTTGACCGTGCCTCCGAAGAACTCAATGCCGTCATCCGAGCTGTTGTGGACCTGGACATAATCAATCGCCGTGTCCGAACCGACGCCGGCAAGCGTGATGCCGTTCAGCTCATTTCCTGTGGTGACTTCGAAACCGGAATGCTTGACCACCGTATAACGCAGCGAACCGCTATTATCGGTTGGCAAGGCACCGCCGTAAACCGCATCAGGATTGGTGACGCCTTCAACCACGTTGTCACAGGCGACTGTCGCTGGCGTTGCCGCATTGCGGCAGCGGTTGATAGGCGAGCGGCCGAGGATAACCAGGCCGCCCCATTCGCCAATGGCGTTTTCCGGGTTGGGTTGCGTGTCCGTGACATCCGCTTCGGATGTCAGGACGACTGGATTTTCCTTTGTTCCGTTCGAAAATATCTGGGAACCACGGTTCACGACGACATAGTCCGCGCCGCTTCCACCGAAGAGGGTGACGCCGGACTCAATCGTCAGACTGGCTGGATCACCGCCTACCGCTGCACCATCGGCACCGATGTCAACACCGACGTCCAGACGTCCGACAACTTCATAGACATTTCCGCGTGTCAGACGAACATCGTCGGTGATCACACCTGAGACGCGGCAAACCGTTTGGTTGTCGATTTCGAGACCTGAATCAGTCGTCCCGGTCGGGCAGGTCGGGTCGGGGAAGAGACCAAACGTCCAGCCGGTTGCCCAGTTCTGGGTTTCCGTTTCTGTTGGGCCAAAAGCGCCGATATATGTCGTCGGCGAGAAGAACGCGTTCAGCGTTGCCACGTCAAATGGCGCCACGGCAGCTTCGTTCGGGCCTGGGAAGAAAGAGGCCGCGAGCGAATTTGCCGTCGTCGTGGAGTTGTCGGTGCCAGCTGCGAGGGATGCAGCTGCAGCGCCCGCGTCGGAGTTTGCCGTTTCAATGCCACCGGCACAGTCAAACAGGACCGAGCTGAAGGCAGGATCGACGCCCGCCTGGTAGCCGGCAACACCATTGCCTGCCGAGGTCTCCCAGCGGAAACATTGGGAGACTTCCGTCACCACGCCATTGACGTAGGTACTGATTGTGCCGGTGTTCAGGCGCAGAGCGTTGCCGATAGTGTTGCCACCGATGAGGGTGAAGTTGGAGACGTTATAATCCGAAGCGGGCGTGACGCCGGCAACGCTGCTGGCCTCGACCATGTTGTCACCGCCGGCAGTACGCTGCTTCACGACAACATATTGCAGGTTGCCATTGTAGCCATTGTCGGTGTCGAGCGAGTCATCGTCTGCGCCTGTCAGCACGAGATGCTTGGCGTTGACCGTGCCGCCGAAGAACTCGATGCCGTCATCCGAGCTGTTGTGGACCTGGACATAGTCAATTGTCGTGCCGGATCCGACACCACCCAGCGTGATGCCGTTCAGCTCGTTGCCTGCACCGATTGCAAATCCGGAGAAGCGCAGCGAGACGTAGCGAAGCGTACCACTGCTGTCTGCAGCATCAGCGCCGCCATAAACCGCATCGGGATTGCTCACGCCTTCGATCACGTTGTCACAGGCGACTGTCGCTGGCGTTGCCGCATTGCGACAGCGGTTGATCGGCGCCTGGCCGAGAATCACAAGGCCACCCCATTCGCCGATATTGTCGCCGCCGAAATCGCTCGCATCAGCGACCCGACGGATGAGGTCATTGGCGCTGGTCAGGACGATCGGGTTGGCGGCATTGCCGTCCGCATCGATCTGCGAACCGCGGTTGACGACGATATAGTCTGCGCCTGAGCGCCCAAAAACGGTAACGCCGGGCTCGATTGTCAGGGTTGCCGCTGTACCGCCTGCGGTCGTGCCGTCGGCACCGACGTCTACGCCAACATCGACGCGTCCATCAACTGCATAAGCAACACCAGCGACGAAAGGAAGGGTCAGGTCCGCAAGGTACGTACCAGAAAGGTTACACGTCGTGAGTCCGCCGACTGCCGCGCCTTCTGTGAAGCCGGTCGGGCACGTCGCGGCACTGCCGCCACCACCGCCGCCGCCGCTACCGCCACCCGCTGGAGGCGTCCCCGGGCTGCTTGCTCCCGGTGAAGCAATGTTGCTTCCTTGCGAACACGCTGCTGCTAAGCAAAGCGCAAGCGCGCTAACCGACCTGCGAAAAATCATAAGAACCCCTTATTTGGACCATCAGACAGGCCGACTCGACTGCGACCTCGTCAACGGCTGAATAGCGGCGCCCCATGACAAACAATTAACGGAAATGTCTCGGTTTTGAGACAGCCCGTTGGCACAGCATGAATCTCTCCGGCAAGATCGGCCCATACACCTCGAGGCGTCACAAAACTTTCGCGAAAGCGACATGCGAACGCGTTAAATTCCGCATATTCCTGCGATTGTTGAGAACCAGAGGGTCAACGCAACAAGGGGCTGCCTCGGTGGAAAATATGGATTTGCTTTACAGGCTGGAGGGTCGCCTGATCGATCTGGAGACGAAGGTCGCTCAGCTCGAAAAGACTCTGTCTGACCTGCCCAAGACAGAGCCGGCCATACCTGAAGACGCACAGAAACGCATTGATGCCGGCGAACATCCCGTTCGCGTGATGCGCGAACTCCGGTTGCTGACACAAAGCCAGTTGAGCGAACTCTGCGGTATTCGTCCCAATCACATTTCCGCAATCGAGCGCGGCCAGACTTTTGGTCTCAAGACGGCGCGGCGGCTGTCAGAAGCGCTGGAAGTTCCGGCAAGCGTGCTATTCTGACTTTCTCTTGCGACCAGATCGTAATGCAGACAGAAACAGTGTGCGTTATTGGGACAATGCCCACGCCCCCAAGTATTAACAAGATGTACTGTTATTCAGCTTGCCACTATTGAATAGTTTGCTTCATCAACATTCCAGATGCCAGAGCCCTGGCCTGGCCTGTCTGTTTGACAGGTGGCCCAGTTACACGATCCGGGCAGGGAAATTGCAGTCAGAGTATTATATGAGCCAATTAGACATTCTTTCGACGAAGGCACTGAACCTTTTGCCGCGCTTACGCGTCGGGCTGACAGCCGTGTTTGTTGCACTTTTGGGATTGCTGGCTGCGCGGTTCCTTTGGCTGGTGGCGGAGCCTGGCGGCGCAGTGAGTCACCCGCTGCCCTTGCCCGCCATGCAAGTCGATGCATCCGCGGGCTCCTCTCTGGCGAGTGCCGACCTCATGGCCTTGACCCGGTCAAACCGGTTCGGAGCGGCGGCCGCCGTCGGAGACATCATTCCGGACGCGCCGGCCACCAGCCTCAACCTCACCCTCAAGGGCGTGCGTTCGGTCGCGGCAAGCACCAA
>NZ_JBDNGN010000147.1:0-9065 GCF_041689225.1 Hyphomonas sp.
AGAGCGAACAGGACGGTCGGGTCGGACAGTTTTTCAATCATGACCGCATGCTATCGGGTGTCGCCCGCTTTGCCAGCCATTTTGGATGGGGCTGTCATAATTGCGCGGCGAGGTGGGGCGGGGCAACGCGCTTTACGAAATTGAGCAGCTCGTGGAAATCGACGCTGATCCTGCCCTTGGTGAGGATGATCTCCATCCATCCGACGAGGCGCCCGACACTCTGGCCGAGGACAAGGTCCGGCGCCGGGCTGACATGCAGCGAGCGGCCGCCGCGCACCGTGTCGATGCGCAGGCCGCCAATATCGTCCCATGCCAGCAATTGCTCGCGCCCGGCGATACGCATCAGGATCCCGCGCCCGTCGATGACGATTTCGGGTGCGGCCGACAGCGCCTGCTGGACGCGCCAGTAGATCAGCAGCGCAAGACCGACCAGCGCCATGGCAAGCAGGGTCTTGAACAACCCGCCCGCCAGTCCGCTGCCGAATGCGCTCACCGGCACCCGGACCAGTACGACAAGCCCGATCGCCATGGCGAGGCCGAGCAGGAACAGCATGATGCTTTCGCTGTACCGCTTCCGGTGAATTTCGAGACGATCGCCCATGCGGATGGCCACCTTGCCCAGTTCTGCCTGCATGCTAAACCGCGCCCAGCAACAATCCAGCGAATTCCTACGGAGCCCCGACACAATGGCCAAGACCCCCACCCGCACTGAATCCGACACGATGGGCCCTGTTGAGGTCGCCGCCGACCGCTACTGGGGCGCGCAGGCCGAGCGCAGCCTCGGCAATTTCAAGATCGGTTGGGAGAAGCAGCCAGAGCCGATCATTCGCGCGCTCGGCATCGTCAAGAAGGCTGCCGCTGAGGCCAATATGGACCTCGGCAAGCTCGACAAGGATCTCGGCAAGACCATCATCGCGGCCGCTGAGGAAGTCATCGCTGGCAAGCTGGATGACCATTTCCCCCTTGTCGTCTGGCAGACAGGCTCGGGCACGCAGTCAAACATGAACGCCAATGAAGTCATCTCGAATCGCGCCATCGAGATGCTAGGCGGCGAGATGGGCTCGAAAAAGCCGGTCCACCCGAACGACCATGTCAACATGAGCCAGTCGTCGAACGATTGTTTCCCGACGGCGATGCACATTGCGGCCGCCGAGGAAGTGACGCACCGCCTGCTGCCGGCACTGAAGCACCTTCACACCGCGCTCCACACCAAGGCGAAGGCCTGGGCCGACATCATCAAGATCGGCCGAACGCACACGCAGGATGCCACGCCCGTCACGCTCGGCCAGGAATTCTCCGGTTATGCCCAGCAGGTCGAAAACGGCATCGCCCGCATCGAATCGACGCTGCCCATGCTGATGCAGCTGGCCCAGGGCGGCACGGCGGTCGGCACAGGCCTTGCCTCACCAATCGGCTTTGCCGACAAGGTGGCCGGGAAGATCGCCGCCATCACCGGACTCGCCTTCACGTCCGCGCCGAACAAGTTCGAGGCGCTCGCCGCGCACGACGCGATGGTGTTCACGCATGGTGCCATCAACACGGTGGCGATGAGCTGTTTCAAGATCGCCAATGATATCCGCTTCCTCGGCTCGGGCCCGCGCTCGGGTCTCGGCGAACTGGCTTTGCCGGAGAATGAGCCCGGTTCGTCCATCATGCCCGGCAAGGTCAACCCGACCCAGTGCGAGGCGCTGACCCAGGTCTGCGCCCATATCCACGGCAACAATGCCGCCATCGGCTTCGCCGGATCGCAAGGCCATTTCGAGCTCAACGTGTTCAATCCGATGATGGCCTACAATTTCCTCCAGTCGACGCGACTTCTGGCCGACGCCGCCGTCAGCTTTACTGACAATTGCGTTGTCGGCATCGAACCGCGCCTCGACAATATCAAGCGCGGCCTCGACAATTCCCTCATGCTGGTCACGCCGCTCAAGGAAAAATACGGCTACGACCGCGCCGCCAAGATCGCCAAGACCGCCCACAAGAACGGCACGACCCTGCGCGAGGAAGCCATCAAGGACGGCATTCCGGCGGAAGACTTCGATGCGATCGTGCGCCCCGAGAAGATGATTTCGCCGGGGTGATTCCGGAAAAAGGATACACGTATGGCCGATACCGAGCGCATGGCGCGCCACGTTGAAGAACTCATGGCGCGTAAAGCCATTCGCCATTGCCTGTTTCGCTAATGCCGGGGCATCGACCGCGCCGATGAAGCGATGCTGCGCTCTGCCTACTGGCCTGACGGTACGGACCATCACGGACCGTATCAGGGCAGCGCGAGCGGGTTTGTGGACTGGGCCATGAAAGTGTTGCCGCATATCGAGCGCGGGATTCACCAGATTCACAATATCCTGATCGAATTCCGCGATGATGGCGCCGCCGTCGAGAGCTATTTCACGGCGCTCCAGCGCCAGCCCACGCAAAGCGGCGAGATGGAGCAGGTCGACATGAAGGGCCGTTATCTCGACTGGTGCGTTCAGCGCGACGGCGAGTGGCGTATCCTGAACCGTGTGGTGGTGTTTGATTGGGTTGAGAATATGCCCCTGCCGCCGGGCACCGAGGCCGAACGATTTGGCAACAAGACGCCGATTGGCGCCCGTTATCCGAACGATGCCGTCTATACCGTGTTCTAGACGGATTTTTCTTGCTGTTGCGAGGCCGCTCCCGCACTAGGGACGCCGAGACAACAGCAGGAGATATTTCGTGAGCATGGATTTCAGCAATTTGTTTTCGGTCGCCGGCAAGACGGTCGTGGTCACCGGTGGATCGCGCGGCATTGGCGAAATGATCGCAGCCGGCTTCCTGTCCAGCGGCGCGAAGGTCATCATTTCGTCACGCAAGGCGAAAGCCTGCGAGGAAACGGTTGAGCGCCTGAAGGCCGAATATGGCGGAGAAATCTATGCCATTCCGTCGGACGTTTCCAACATGGACGGCATTAACCATCTCGCTGACGAGATTGCGAAGCGGGAAGACAAGATCGACGTGCTGGTCAACAATGCCGGCGTGGCTTGGGGCGCAACCCTGGAAGACTTCCCTGAAGTCGGCTGGGACAAGGTGATGGATGTCAACGTCAAGGGCCTGTTCTTCCTGACCCAGAAACTGATGCCGCTGCTGCGCAAGTCCGCCAGCGCGTCCGATCCGGCCCGCGTCATCAACATCGCCTCGATTGACGGCATGCACACATCCCCGATGAGCGGCTTTGCCTATGGCACGTCGAAGGCCGCCGTGATCCATCTCACGCGCTTCATGGGCGCGCATCTCGCCGGTGAGCACATCCTCGTCAACGGCATCGCGCCGGGGCCATTCCCGACATGGATGCTGTCGACCGGCGTCGGCTTCAAAGGCGAGACGGAGGGCGTCGATTGGGGGTCGGTGGCGAGCCGCAACCCGTCTGGCCGTGTCGGCGCGCCGAGCGATATTGCCGGCCTCGCCATGTTCCTGTCGTCGAAGGCGTCCGCCTACATCACCGGCCATACGATTCCGTGTGACGGCGGCATCGTCTCGTCGAGCTAGACGCTCTGACCCGCCCGCGATCGCCGGCCCCCCTGCGCGGAATATGTGGAGGGTTGCCGGCAGGGGCTGGCGCGCCGCGTCTGTGGGTTTAGATTGGCGCAAGAAGAATCACTTCCGCCCAGAAAGAGACCCCCCCATGTCCAAACCTCCCATCGGCTCCAAGGACAACCCGTCCCAGTTCGATGTTATCGGCAAGCTCGCTGATGACGAGCCCTATTTCGTGATCCGCGCGCATGACCCGCTATCGTCCGCGCTGGTCGAATTGCACGCCTATATCGGCGCCGGCCAGTCGGGCGCAGCCCACAACAAGCTCGCTGAAATCATGGCCATGACATCGGCCCGCGCGCCGCGCCCGGCCTCGAGCCCGAAATACCGTGAAACCTTCGCGATCTCGCTGGCGATGGAACAATGGCGCGACAATCACAAGGAATGAACCTGGCGCCCGTCACGCTGGCGGATGACCATGTCCGGCTCGTGCCCTTCGACCCGGGCACGCATGCCGGGCCATTGCGCGAGATGGCGGAGCGCGCGCCGGAGCAGTTCCTGCTTTGGTCGCACCGGGGGCCGGGTGACTGGATCAGAAGGTGGCTGGATAATATTGCCCAGCGTGCAGCCGCAGGCACGATGATCCCGTTTGCGGTTCTCTCGGCCGATGGCGCGGACTATCTCGGCATTACAAGCTATCTTGATCCGAGCGTCGTCAATCGCGGCGTCGAGATCGGCATGACGGCCTATGCGCCGCATGCTGCCGGTACAGCAATCAACCCGGCGGCCAAGCGGCTCCTGTTGGCACATGCCTTCGGCGAACGGGCCTTGCGGGTCCAGTTTCAGGTCGACGCGCGCAACAAGCGGTCACAGGCGGCGGTGCTGAAGCTGGGTGCGAAAAAGGAAGGCGTGCTGCGCAACCACCGCGTCCTGCAGGACGGATTTGTCCGTGATACGGTCTTCTTCTCGATCCTCGACCGCGAATGGCCGGACGTGAAAGCGCGTCTCGACGCTCGACTGGCCGCCTTCGGTTGAGTAGTCTTGGTGCCATGACCACGCCGATCAATCTCAACACGGCCCGCAAGGCAAAGGCCCGCACCGCCAAGGCGCAGTCGGCCACCGAGAACCGCGCCAAGTTCGGCCGTACCAAGGCCGAGCGGACGCTGGAAGAAAGGCGGGCCGAGAAGCTCGCGAAACTCACCGACGGGCACCGCCTGGACAGCGACCCGGACAAACAGGGTTAACCAGACCTTTCGGCGCGGCCTCCGGCTTGCACTCTGTCTCGTCAGAGTGTTCCAAACCGGGAGAATCCGTCAGATGAAAAATGTCCTGATCAAGTTCGTCGTTTGCACCATCGCCTTTTCGGGCGGCATCGCCTGGGGCATCGCGGCCGAAGCCAGCGAGACCGGCGTCACGCTCGCCACAATGTTCGGCGGCTAGGCCTCAGCTGCCGGATTTCGGCAGGCTGCCATCCAGCAACATCTCGTCATAGCGACGGCCTGAGACACGCTGCAGCGCGTCGAAGATCGGCCGGGCTTTCTTGTCTTTCAGTAGGGGAATGCCGCTGGCCAGGTCAGCCGCCCGGGCATAGCGCAGCTGCGCCGTCTCCATGTCGCCGCGCGCCTCGGCGCAGGCCCCCAGATTGTGCAGCACCGCAGGCGCGCGCGGATAGGCGCGTCCCAACTCATCCCATTGCGCGCACGCCCCCGTGAAATTGCCGCCCTTCGTGGCGTCGACCGCCAGCGCGAAGCGCGTGTCATTCTGCTCTTCGGGGATCAGGCCCTCGGTCATGATCTCGGCGCGCACGGTCTTGTTGTAGGGTGCGATGTCATAGCGGAAACGCCGCACGGCCTCGACCACCGCGTCCTGCACCATGCCGATCGGGGCATTGTAGGGATTATAGTTCGACTGGCGCGGATCACGGTAGACGCCTTCAGAGCGGCCATCATCGGGATATTCGGCAATGTCGATACAGGTTTCCCGCGCCGATCCGCCCGGTTGGGCTGCCGTGAACACGTTGCGATTGCTGGCCAGGTCGATCAGGGTCGTGGTCACCGTGACAGCGACTGACTCGGTCGTGCATTCGGTTTCCACAAGGGCATGACGCTTGCAGTCGAACACGCCGTCATGTTTGACGCACCGGCGTTCGCGCTCATACCGGACCTCCTCATCCCAGGCATCGATATCCACGCGGCCCTCATAAACGCTGTCGGGTTGCCCCTGTGAAACAATGAACCAGGGCCTGCCGTCGAGACGGATTTCGGCGATCATCGCCGCCAGATCGCCTTCGGCGACATCGCTCGCGGGGCCGCGAAAGCGGCCGATATCGGGCGCGCGGTATTCGGCGGCCTGAGGGAAATTCGGCGCTATACGGGCCTCATAGTCATAGCCCGGCGTCTGGCAGGCTGCGAGCAGGGCCGTCGCGGTCAGGAAAAAGAAATATCGCATGGAATTGTCCCCGTTTTCGATCTGGTCGCTCTTCACTCTGGTGAAACGCGCTGAACCCCTTATGAACCAGAGCCCCGGCGCCGCCGCAAGGTCAATGGTTGACGCGGGCATGCACCGACGCCACTTGGGTGCCTGATTTCAATGGAGCCCGCCCGCATGACCAGCCCGCTTTTCAAGCCACTCAAGATCAAATCCCTCAACCTGCCCAACCGTATCGTGATGGCGCCGATGACGCGCAGCAAGTCGCCGGGCGGTGTTCCGGGTGAGGACGTCGCCGATTATTATGCGCGCCGGGCGGCCGCCGATGTCGGCCTGATCGTCACCGAGGGCACGACCGTGAAGCGGGGCGGATCCTCGAATGACCCGAACGTGCCGAACTTCTACAAACTGGAAGCCCTGGCGGGCTGGAAGCGCGTCGTCGAGAAAGTCCACGCAGTGAACGGCTTGATCGCGCCGCAGCTCTGGCACCAGGGCATGATGCGCAAGCCCGGCACCGGCCCGGAACCGGACGCCCCGACCGACAGCCCGTCGGGCATCACCCATTCCGGCAAACAGGTCTTCGACGCGCCGACAAGCGCCGAAGTCGACGACATGGTCATGGCTTATGCCAATGCCGCCGGTGAAGCTGTGCGGCTCGGATTTGACGCCATCGAGATTCATGGCGCGCATGGCTACCTGATCGACGAATTCTTCTGGGACGTGATGAACAAGCGCGACGACCGCTTTGGCGGTTCGCTGCCTGAACGCGCCACGTTCGCCGGTGACATCATCAAGGAAACCCGCAAACAGGTCGGCCCGGATATCGCGATCATCCTGCGTTTCTCGCAATGGAAGCAACAGGATTACACGGCGCGTCTGGCGCAGACCCCAGCGGAATTCGAAGCCTTCCTCAAGGTCTTCGTCGATGCTGGCATCGACGTGCTCCACGCCTCGCAGCGTCGCTACTGGGAAGCCGAATTCCCGGATGTCGACGGCGAAAACGGACTCAACACGGCCGGCTGGGCGAAAAAGCTGACGGGTCTCCCGTCGATCACGGTCGGCTCGGTTGGCCTCACCGGCGATTTCGAGAAGGCGTTCCGCGGCGAAGGCGCAACCGTTCGCAAGCTAGACGATCTCGAAGCGCGTCTCGACAAGGGCGAATTCGATCTCGTCGCTGTCGGCCGGGCCCTGCTGCAGGATCCTGACTGGGCCAAGAAGGTCCGCGAAGGCCGCATCTCCGAGCTCACGAACTATGATGCAAAGTCCCTCGCCACCCTCTACTAGAGCGAGGAACGTCTTTAACGTGCGGGGGAAAATGCCAGTGTCCGCGTCACCAGACGGTGCGCGGACGTGGCCTGATTTCTGCGCTGGGGTGGGACGGAATAGACCCCGTTTGATCTTTCCCGCTCAGCCTCGATCGGCTGCAACCGCATGTCCGGCCTTGTTGCTGGATCCTCCCTTATGAGGTGCGACACACCCGCGCCTCACTCGCCCTGCCTGGACGCGTTGCTGACCTCCCGCGCGTCCCGGCAGGGTATTTTCATCCGATGCCGACGCACCTGCGTAGAGGGTGGCAGGAAACACGCTCCTGCAGCCTGAAAGGTTCGGTATGCTCATTTCAAAAGCCCTTGCGCCCATCCTGCTGGTGGCCTCGTCGGTGACGACAGGCTGTGTCAGCCAGCAAGTGAGCCAGTTTGCCGACAGTCCCCGACAGCTCGTGCTTGAAGATTATTTTCTGGGAGAAACAGCTGCCTATGGCGTGTTCGAAGATCGCTTCGGCAAGGTGCGTCGCCAGTTCAAGGTCGACATTACCGGGACACTCGATGGCGACCGGCTGACCCTGACGGAAAAGTTCAAGTATGATGACGGCGAGCGCGATACGCGCGTCTGGGAGATCGACGTGTTGGGCGACGGTGCCTATCGCGGCACGGCCGGCGACGTTCCGGGCCTGGCCGAAGGGCAGGTATCGGGCAACGCGTTCAACTGGAAATACAAGGTCGATCTCAAGGTCGGCGGCTCGACATGGAATGTCGTCTTTGACGACTGGATGTACCTGATGGAGGATAATGTCCTGATCAACCGGGCCTATGTCACACGCTATGGCATTGAAATCGGCCAGGTCACGATTGCGTTCAACAAGCCGGCAGCGCGCTAGGCGCGTTCATAGGCGTCCTTCAGCCACGCTTTCACTTCGGCATCGACATCCGCGACGGTTTCCAGCCGCACCTTGTGCGTACACATGGATCCCGGCTTTTCGTCCAGCAGGCGCCCTGTGCCCGGTTCGCCCTTCAGGTTGATGCCTCGATCAATCCGCGTTTTGGTCGCCGGAACGATCACGGCGAAGTTCTTGGACCGGCGAAGTGCGACACTGGTCTTCTTGGTGCTGATTTCCATGTCCTTGCCGAGCGATGCGGCATATTTTACCAGCGCGTCGTGAACGGGCCGCAGCGCTTCCTTGCCCCTGTACTGTGCCTCCAGCATGTCTGCGGGATCAGCGTCCAGCCGGCCTTTTGCCGCCTGGCAGATGAAATTGGCCCCCCAGCCCATGGTCCGTCTTGAGCATTGTCACCTGCTCGCCATGCTTCTCGATGCCGCTCGCCTTGACGATTTTGACCCAGTCTTCCAGCGGCTTGCCCGTCTTTGCCTTGAGGCCCGCCTTCATGCTGGCCATCATTTCTTCTGCCGTCATCGCCATGCGTTCCTCCCTCCAAAGTGCCGGCGCAGACTAACACAAGTGCCAATCCCTGCTATATGTTCTCCATGAGTTCCGATCCGAATCGCCTTTCGATCAGCCAGATGGCTGCCGCGCGTCCGCCAGCAGCGGCGGGCGAAGCTGCTTACCTTGCGGGCCTGAACCCCGAACAACGCGAGGCCGTGCTGCACACTGACGGGCCATTGCTCGTTCTGGCCGGTGCCGGCACCGGTAAGACGCGTGTGCTGACCACGCGCCTCGCCCATATCATCGGCACCAAGAAAGCCTGGCCCAGCCAGACGCTGACCGTCACCTTCACCAACAAGGCCGCCCGCGAAATGCGCGAACGTGCGCTGAAGCTGATCGGCCCGGATGGCGAGGGCTTGCGCTGGCTCGGCACGTTCCACGCGATCAGCGCGCAGATCCTGCGCCAGCATGCCGAACTGGTCGG
>NZ_JBDNGN010000148.1:0-1789 GCF_041689225.1 Hyphomonas sp.
CGGCCAGCTTCGACGCGCCTTGCCCATCCGCATAATACACATAGATTTCGCGGATTTCGGGTTTCAGCATTTCGGTCGTCTGGTGCCGCAGGCCCGTTAGTGCTTCCGGGCCGGGGGGCGCGTCGAGAAATATCGCCACGACACGGTTGCCCGGCTGGTCCGAAAACGGATTGGCGGCACGCACGGCGTCCATTTCGGCAGCCGTGCGGACAAAGATGCCCACGGGCTTGCCAGCATATGTTTCCAGTCGGGATTCCAATGCGGCTCTCACGGTCATTTCTGGCTGGTCAGACGTGAAAACGACATTGCCGCTGGCGATATAGGTCTTGACCTGATGGAAGCCGATCTCCTCGCACATGGCGGTCAGCTCGGTCATGGGCAGCTTGCCGGTGCCGCCGATATTCACGGCGCGCAGCCGGGCGATATAGGCTGTCACTGGGGATCGGCTACTGGCAGGTCCAGCAACAGGGCCGGGTCGATGTAGAAATCACCGCTGCGATCCTTGCTGGCGATGTTCCGCCATTTGACGGCCCAGTGCAGGTGCGGGCCAGTCGTGCGGCCAGAATTGCCAGTCCTGGCGAGAAGGTCGCCACGTTTCACCACATCGCCGGCAGCAACATCGACTTCGGAGAGGTGCATGAAGACAGAGGTGAGGCCATGGCCATGGTCGAGGAAGACCGCGCCGCCTTCATAGTAGAGGTCGGGATCGGCGAGAATGACCGTCCCGCCCGCCGGGGCGACGACCGGCGTGCCGATGGGGGCGGCCATATCATAGCCCTGATGGACAGAGGTCGATTCGCACGGCTTTCCGGTGACTTTCGAGACGCCGATATATTTCCGTGTTGGGCCGAAGGGCGAGGAGGCGGGCACATTGGCGGGCCTGATGAACCCGCCGAGGGCGCCAGGGCCGGGAATCAGGCGGGCAAACGCCGCCTGCTTGGTCTGCCAGCTGCGGGCGGCATGGGCTTTCTGTTCGGTCGAGCGGGCATCGACCTTGTCGCAGTCGAAGCCCTTGATCGTGCGGAATTCATCATCGCGCGCTGCGATGGCGAGGTCGCCAAAGGCGCCGCTGGCAGCAGACCAGCCGATCACCGAGGGCGCGTTTGTGCGGATGCCGAATTGGGCCGTACCGGTGTAATCCACCACTTGTCTGACGCCGGCGACCGTCATCGTTTCGCCGGGCGCAGCATGGCAGATGACAAGGCCACCCTGGTTGAGGGCGCCGTCGCAGGTCGGGTGGGCAGGCGTTGCGGATCGGATCTCGTTGGAGGCGGGAGTTTGTGCGCACGCTCCTGAACACATCACGACCGCGAGCAGGAGTTCGCGCAGCATCATCCCTGTGCGGGCACCATCCGGGTGCCTGCGGCTGCCGCGTCCCAATAGGCTTCCTGCAGATCGACGCTCCAATAGCGCAGGGCTTGCAGGGGAACCTTGCGGCCGGTCACGGCACACACAACAAAATCGCCGGGCGCAAGCACCTGGACATCGGCATCAAGGTAGCGAAGCCGTGCTTCGCCCGCTTGTCGGTTCGATCGGGTCAACATGGCGCTACCATGCCTGATCCGCACGGCAAAGAAAAGGTGCAGCGAACAGGAAGTTTCTGCTTTGTTCATGAGAACAAACATGGTACATCCGGAACATGGACGGCAATAGGGGGCCTTGCCAAACTGACCCCCGTAGTGGACCTAAGGAGACGACTCATGGCCAAACCAGCGCTTCAACTTGTGGATAAGGAATCCGGTGTGGATAAGCAGAAGGCTCTTGAAACGGCTCTAGGTAATATTGAACG
>NZ_JBDNGN010000149.1:0-7081 GCF_041689225.1 Hyphomonas sp.
CCTGCAGCGCCCGTGTCGATGGGCCGGTCATTGTCCCAGACCTGGCGGGCAAGGGTTTCGAAGTCATAGCCAGTCGGGGATGCCCACAAATCGTCCATCTAGCGCGCGACGGCCTGGCGCAGATGGTCAATTTCGCCAGGCGCCAGAACGTTCCGCAAACAAACGACGCCGTCGCGCGTGAACGTCGCCTGCTGCGCCGGTGTCGGAAGCGGTAGATCCTGTTCTGTCATGCGACATGACTTCGTTCAGAAGCCTGTCTGGTCCCCGAATACTCGGCAACGATCTCCTCGGCATTGCGATAGCGATCAATCTGGCGATCAAATGTCGCTTCATCAATGCGCGACACGGCTGGAATCCAGGCCCAGTCATCCCCATTCCGTCTTGGCAGACCGAGAGGTTCCGTATGCCATACCCTCTGGACGAGGTTGAAGAACTTCTGGTGCGTGAGCCAGCTCAGCCGGGATATGTGATTGTCGAGGCAATAAGCGGTCAATCCGAGCCCGATGCGACACCGGACGCGAAAATCATCGACGGGACTGGTTATCAGCGACCGGTCCATGACAAAGCGAGAACATTCCCAGACATCCTTCCCGACCGGATAGGGCTGAAGGTTGCAATAGTCGGCAAAGAGATCGCTGAGCATGTGAGGCCGCATCGTGGGATTGAGCCTTGATGTTCCGACGACCTCTCCTTCTGGCGTGCGGACAATGACATAGACAGTCGCATCGGTATCGAACTGGTCCTTGTCATACCCCGGCTGGATGCCCGGGATGTCCCAGCCCCATTCGCCGACAACGACACGGTAGCGCATTTGATGCATGGCATCGAGCAGATCCTGGTGCTCGTTATATGTATCTGGTGTTACAATCTTGAACATGGGCTGGCCTCCTGACTGACTGGCAGGAGCAGTATTCCGCGGTGACGGGTCCCGTGTAATGTCCCCTTTCGGGGACTTGTCAGGGAAAGATCTGATGGCGGGCGATCGCGCTCGCAACCAAGTGGGCCCGGTTGACGGCGCCGAACTTGTCACATGCCCTGCGGAGGGTCTTTTTCACCGTGTCTTCCTGGATTCCCAGTATTTTTGCGATTTCCCAGTTTGACTTTCCGGCAGCCACAAACTGAACGCATTCGGTCTCCCTGGCCGTAAGTTCGGCGACCCTCTGATAGGGAAATGGACCATGCATGACCTCCAGATGATAGTAGGCGACCTGGCATACGAGCTCCAGTTCCGCGACCTCGAGCGGAGAGAGGTCGGATTTCGAATCGCCGCCCAGCGACACGCCTCCGGACACGCTTTCAAGAGCGTGCATCGGGAACATCATGCCATCAGTGAGGCCAAAATCATGCACCATGTCGACGACCTTTCTGCCCGCGCGTGAAGCGTAGGCGCGTGCCTCAGCCCAGGTGAAGGGTCGCTTTGAGCGCAGGGCGCAAAGGGCGATCGGATCATGAAGGATCGCTGCCTGGTTTCTCCGCGCGGCCTTAAGTTCATCAGGCCAGTTGGAAACATAAAGTATGTCCTTTAACGGAACATTCAGCGGGTTGACGAGCTGTCCGAGGAAAACCCTGTTGAAGCCATAGGATTCGATGAAACCGGCAAGCGCCGTGATCGTCTCGGCACTCGTCGTCGTCGTCAATATCAGCCGGATGGCATGAAGGACGGCAGACCCGTCATAGTCGCGCATGGAACCTGTCTCGCTCTTAATAACCTCTTGTGCCTGGCGCCGCCGAAACATCCGGCCCCCGGATCAGCAGGGGGCGCCGACGTACCGGAGCACGCATGTCATGTTGCATAAATTTCCTACCTATGGTTTAATGAGGCACAATTCAATACCGCTCATGATCACGTGCCGATCCGCAAATTACAGCGAACGGGATCTTCCGGCGGGACGGCAAGCAACAGGACTGACAACGGCCTGAAGCCGCTTCAGGCAGCGACATGCATTTTGCTTGCGATGCCAGGCACATTCACCGCGCGAGAGCCATGTTCACTGAAAGAACCCCTGATCCGAATAGACCGCCGAACGCGCTCACAGGGTATTGCCGGTCGGATTGCGAAGCGCCGGCGGCGACGCCGCCCTGCCGTGTACCTTTCTCGCCCCTCAGCCCGCTCACAGGCGAGAGGCTGCCATGAACCCTCGCACGGCAGGATCGGATCAGGAACGACCGGCCATGGCCGCCACCTGGCAGGAATGCCTGCGCGCGGGCCAGCAATGCCTGGCAGCAGGACGGCCAGGTGATGCTATCCCTTCCCTGCGGCTAGCCAATCGCCTTCAGCCAGGGCGTATTCCCATTGTGCTATCGCTCGCAACAGCCTGGTTGCGCGCCGGACAGGCGGACATGGCTCTGGCCTGTTTCAATGAGGTTCTGGGTCTCGATCCAACAGAGTTGCAGGCGCAGCATGGACGGGGCCTTGCCCTCGATGCGCTTGATAAGCGCGACGAGGCGCTTGCAGCCTTCCGAGCAGTCACGTCCGCAAGCCGGGACGCGTGGGCATCCTGGCAATCGATCGCAGACATCACTCCAGTCGAGGACGAGCGCATCCACGCTATCGAACAGGCCGCAGATGCGCTGGTGCGCCTTTGCAGCAGCGGGCAGCCTGCAGCCCGCCTCTTTACCAGCTGCGCCGCAGCGCTTCTTGACGCGCATCGCGCGTCCGCCGCGATCGCCTTCATCACCAGGTACGCAGCCAGGTTACCGGGCGTCGCAAAGGTCCATGACTGCCTTGCCCGAGCGCGATATGAGTCGGGAGATTTTCGTGAAGCCCTCTATCACAAGCAAAGCGCCGTATCGCTGCGGCGCGGTACAGAATGCGGGCATCCGCTTGCCTGCTTCAGCACAGAAGGCGCGGTCGATGCGCTAGACTGCATGGCCGAAATCCTGGGAGCTGCCGGAATTCCCTTCTTCCTCGCAGCAGGGACCTTGCTCGGGTTCTACCGTTCTGGCCAGCCACTGGCGCATGATCGTGATGTGGATATCGGCATACTCGCCAGCCCGGACGGAATGGAAGATGTGGCACGGATAATTCGCGAGCATCCCGATCTTTGTCTTGCCCGACGCGCACGTCCGGGGGACCGGTATTTTGCTCTCACTTTGCTGGGGATCAGTGTCGACATATTTATTTATGAACCCAAAGGTGGCTGCCTGGAGTGCGGCCTTGGGCGGGCCAATGGTGATGTGGCCTGGCGGTTCACGCCGTTCGGGCTGAAGGCGGTAAATTTCAAGGATCGGACCTGCAACATCCCTGACAACCCCGAACGCTATCTAGCTGAAACCTATGGGCCGGGTTGGCAGACGCCGGATAGAGGATTTGCCTCGGCCATCAGCTCGCCGGCGCTGTTTCAAGTCGATCCGTATACCCGCGCCTATTATGCCCTTTCGCGCGCCGACAAGGCACTGAAGCGGGGAGACAGTAAGAAGGCAGCGGCACTCTTGCGCCAATCACCTGTTCCGGTCGCGCTGGCGCGCCTTGGCGATGACGGCCCCTTGCCCGCCACGCAGATGGATCTCGCAGACCGCTGCCTGGAAGAAAGCCAGGAGCCCGGTTCGGCGAACTGATTGGTATCCAGCCGGATACCGGAAAATCTTTTGGGCGCCGCCTGGCTTCAGGACGCGGCTGAGGTGACCTGCGCCTAAGCATTGTTTAATAACGTTTTTTTATACTTTTCTTTGTTGACTCTACCTTAGATCGGATGCACTTTCTACTTGTTGTCAATCCGGCAACGCCACTGTTCAAAGGAGATACAGTCATGAATACGTATGCAGATGATCATCTTGAGGATGACGCCTTCGAGCCAATCGACCTCGGATCGGTCTCCGAGGAGACCAAAGGACAGCCGAACGGGCTGATCGAGTTTTTCGGTCAGAATTCGCGCGACTAGCCGAGCCTGATAGACTCTGCCCATGAGGCTGAACGACCCACTAGCGTCGTAATGGTCGGAGCATTTCTGCGATATGGTCAGCGGGAAATGCTCCGGCTGCCCCAAACCCCTCACCTACCGGACACAGGTCGTACCAGGCTTCGCTGTTTCAGCTTGGCGCCAGTCGCATGACCTGCTGCAGGAGCCTTTCTATGCCCCAAGCCTTTTCGCTCAGCCCGGATGTTTTCTACTGCGAGTTTGAAGCGGCCATCATCATCCTGGATGTGTCGGCAGATACGTACGCCCGGCTGACACCAGCTCAATGCCTCTGGTTTCGCGAAATTCTTTCAAGTGAAGATCTCGCAGGCCTAGATGTGCATGCTGCGCATTTCGCCGAACACCTCGTCGACAGAGGGCTCCTGCAACTGTCTGAAGCATCCACCCGACTCGCGGAAAAAGGCCGCCCGTACACAGCCCGCGACAGTCTTCTGGATACGGCGCTCGACGCGCACCAAACTTTGTCCCTCCGTTGCCTCGCGCCCTTTGCCTACGCGATCGTGAGCGCCAGCCTGCTCGAACGCAGCCACAAGTTCAAAGGTGTGATCCGGACCGCCCGCGCATGGAAGCGCAGCGCTCTCAGCCGCCCCGCCATACCCGAGGCCCAGGTCCTGGCAATCACTCGGGCTTTTCACGCGCTGTCGCCCCTCCTCGTAACCACACATGAGGCGTGCCGCTTTCGCAGCCTCGCCCTGATACGCTTCCTGTCACTGTTCGGTGTACCAGCTGACTGGGTATTCGGTGTGCGCCTCTCACCCTTTGGCGCCCATTGCTGGGTCGAGCATGACGGCATCATCCTCAATGATCATTCTGACAATGCATTCGAGTACACACCAATCATGAAAGTCTAGGCAGGAGCCAGCCCATGCCATCTTTTGCCGCGATGATCTGGAATGCAGAAAATCCCGAGGCCTGCAGCCAGGCTGATACATTTCACCATCGCATTAAGCGCATGCCTGACCGGGCCGAAGGCATGTTGATACAGGCTGGATTCGCGCTGTATGACTTGAGCGCGCCCGGCTGTGGCCAGTCAATCCTGCGGCTGGAGGACGAGAACGGGGAAGGCCAGGGGGCCATATTCGGCACTCTGTTTCGGACCGGCGACACTGGCGTGCCATCTTCTGTCGTGCATCTCGCAAGGCAAGACGTATCCCGTCTTTGTCTGTCGCGTGGCAAAGCACTCGTGCAGGATTATTGGGGGCGCTATGTCGCGTTTCTGACCTGCCCCGATGCATACGCCATCATCGTCGATCCGACCGCCGCGCTACCCTGCTACTATGCCAGGTTCGAACATGTAACTGTCGTGTTTTCGCATCTTGAGCGCTGCCACTTTCTCGATACGGCCTCACTCTCGATCAACATGGACCATGTCAGCACCCTTCTTGCTTATGACAAAATCCAGAACGGAGAGACCGGCCTAAATGAAATCTCGGAACTTCTTGGCGGCCAGAGGTTGCTGGTCTCCGGAACGATGCTGAAGACCGACCGCATCTGGGATCCCCGTATGGTTGCGCTCGATGTTCTTGAGCCCCCGATCGAAGTGGCCGCTGCCGCGCTGAAACTTACAACGCAGCACGTCGTAGCAGCTTGGGGACTACGCCATCGCAACATTACCGTCAGCCTGTCTGGCGGACTTGATTCGACCATCGTGCTACATTGCCTTGCCGCCTCATGCGACCCATCCCGTTTGTCAGCACTGCATTATATCCTCGACTCTGGCGACGCCCCCGAATCACATTATGCGCAGCTCGCGGCGGAGCGGGCCGGATGCACGCTGAGGGAAATCCGCGTCGCACCTCAAGCAGGCTTGCATACGCTCGGTCGGCATCCGCCAACCGTCCGACCCTACAGGCAATTCCTGTCACCCGATCTGGTGACCGACGTCCCGGGCGGCGCGCTTTTCACCGGTCAGGGCGGCGATCACCTCTTCCGCGTCTCGCAGAGCCCGCTTGGCTTTGCAGACCACGTCCTCCTTCACGGCCTCGGCTCCGGTACAGCCGGCACGCTCCTCGACAGTGCAAGATTGTCAGGCCAGTCAATATGGCGCGTGCTGGGTGAGACGCTGCCTTTGCTCCTCGGCGAGCCGCATACCAGCGCCATGGTCGCGGCCCTCAAAGGACGCGAGACGGTCATCAATCACCACGCCCAGGCCAAAATGGACCCCGACTCCGTGCTGCCGGACTGGGTGCGCGAGCCACTCGGCTTGCCACCGGCCAAGTTCGACCAGGTCAGCATCCTCATGCATATGACTCAGATGCGGGACGTATTTTTTACTGACCGCCCCATCGAAACCGTGCATCCTCTCATCTCGCAGCCTCTCATCGAGCTTTGCCTGCGCCTGCCAACCTATCTGTTGAGCTGTCAGGGTACGAGCCGCGGCCTGGTCAGACGCGCTTTCAGGAATGTCATTTCCGACCAGATCCGCCTGCGTATGAACAAAGGTCATGCATCCCGCTACTTCACCGACCGCGTGACCGCGTATCGCGGTCCAATCATTGAGGCGCTGATGGAGGGCGAACTTGCAAGACGGGGATTGATCCAGCGCTCGGATGTCGAATCGTTCGTGCGCCGGGAGGATTATCGCATGCAGGATTCCGGGAGCCTGCTTCTCGCTTATTATGCTATGGAATCCTGGCTTCAAACCTGGACGGCCATTACCGGGAAGCCTGTCTCGCGCACCTGAGAACGCTATGGGTCCGACCCCGCCCCATGTTCATCGAGGAAGGCCAGCATACGCGCCCACATGTCGCGGATGTTTGCAGGTGAGGATGGCCCGTGGCCTTCGCCCCAATACCGGACATAGCGGGCATCCTTTCCAGCACGCTTCAATGCGCCGAACATCTCGTCGAACTGGGCCATATCGAAACTGTCGAGATCGGAATGCATCAGCAGGACGGGTGTATCAATCCTGGGTGCCAGAAAGACCGGGCTATTGCGGTAATAGGTCTCCGGATCCTCAAAAGGGGTGCGCCCGATCCCGAAATCGCTTCCCTTTACTGAATCATAGCCGAGATAGGCCCCGAAATCCTCGTAGAAATAAGCATAGACCCCCGTGCCTCCAAAGTAATGGCTGAACAGGTCGGCCCATCCATTCTTGGCGATCACAGCCCTGTAGCGTTTCGAATGGGCCGCCACGTAAAGGGCCGACACTCCGCCCTGGCTGA
>NZ_JBDNGN010000150.1:0-14371 GCF_041689225.1 Hyphomonas sp.
CACGGGTTGAAAGTGGCTCCGTCGAGTATCTCCCGTGTGCTGTGCGCACTCGGCTTTACATATAAAAAAAACGCTGCTGGCATCGGAACAAGAACGCGCTGATGTGAAAGCGGCACGGGCCGACTGGAAACACTATCGCCAGCCCGCTATGCAGGCCGAGCCGGGACGCCTTGTGTTCATCGACGAGACGTCAGTGAAGACAAATATGTGCCGCCTGAGGGGACGTTCTTTGCGCGGCACGCGCCTGAAGGCAAGCGCCCCCTTCGGAAAATGGGGCACACAGACCTTCATTGCCGGCTTGCGATGTGATGGGCTTTTTGCACCCTGGATCGTTGAAGGCGCAATAAATGGCGCAGCGTTCGACATCTATATCGAGACCCAGCTTGCCCCGCTCCTGCAGCCTGGCGACGTCGTGATCCTCGACAACCTCAATGTCCACAAAAGCCCGCGTGCCGCAGAGGCCCTCGCCGCTCGCGGCGCCTGGTTCCTCTTCCTTCCGAAATACTCCCCCGACCTCAATCCGATCGAGATGGCCTTCTCGAAACTGAAAGCTCACTTGCGAGCGGCAGCTGCCCGTACCTTTGACGACATCGTTAAAGCCGTCGGCGACATCTGCTCCCTCTTCACGCCCCAAGAATGCTGGAACTTCTTCAAGGCCATGAACTATGTTGCAGAGTAAGCGTACGGCGCTCTAGCCTGCCTTGCGGGCCCAGGCGCGCACATCCTCGACAAACAGGTCCGGCTTTTCCATTGCGGCGAAATGCCCGCCGCTGTCGATCTCGCTCCAGTGTGTGATGTTATAGGCGCGCTCGCACCAGCTGCGGGGCGGGGCGGGATAGACTGCCTCGCCTGGAAAGTTGGCAAAGCCCGTCGGCGTCTCGCACCGCTTGCCTTCCGGCAGGCTAGCGACGCCTTCCTGGAACAGAGCATTATAGTACCAGATGCTGGTCGCGATGGCGTCGTTGACGAGATAGATCATCACGTTCGTCAGCAACTGGTCTTTCGAATAGACGCTGAACAGGTCTCCATCCTCAAGGTCCGACCAGCCATGGAATTTCTCGATAATCCAGGCCGCCGTGCCCATCGGGGAATCCATCAGGGCCATGGCCAGCGTCTGCGGCTTGGTCGCGTGCTCCATAAAATAGGCGCCCTCGCGCTGCATCGCGGCTTGCGACGTGCCGAGCCAGTCGGTTTCTGCCTGGGTTTCTGGCACCGGCGGATTGGGCCGGAATCCGATCATGTTGAGATGGATGGCCTCGCAGCCGCCCTTGCCATCGATCGTGCCATGCTCATAGCCCAGCCATGAGGTGACCAGCCCGCCCCAGTCGCCGCCCTGCGCGAGATAGGTTTCGTAGCCCAGTACATCCTGCATCAGCGTGTTCCACAGCTTTGCTGTCGCCCGCTGGCCCATGGGCGAGGCCGGCTTCTCGGAAAAGCCATAGCCGGGCAGGGACGGGATGATCAGGTCGAACGCATCCTCGGCCTTGCCGCCATGCTTTGACGGATAGGCGAGCGGGCCGATCGCCTCCCAGAACTCGAAGACCGATCCCGGCCAGCCATGCGTCAGCAGGAGGGGGCGGCTGCCGCCCGCTTCGCCAACGACATGCACGAAGTGAATATCCATACCGTCCACGTCGGCCTTGTAGCTAGGGTATCGGTTGAGATCGGTCTCTGCCTCGCGCCAATCATAGCCTGTGAGCCAGTAGCGCTGCAGGTCCTTCATCACCGGTGTCGACATGCCATAGGCAAAGCCCTGCTCATTGGCGGGGGCCGGAAACCATTTGTAGTGTTCGACGCGTTCGCGGATCGCCTGGATCGTCTTGTCAGGAATATCGATTCGAAATGGTTTAGCTTTGGGCATGCGTGTGTCCTCCTGCGAGGTAATATAGGCGCAATGCCGATGTCAGGCGAGCCGGACGCAAGGGCAGGTCAGACGGAGAAGCTCGTCCCGCAGCCGCACCCAGCTGTTGCATTCGGATTGTTGATCTTGAACGCTGCGCCGATCAGTTCCGTGGAAAAGTCGATCTCTGCGCCGCGCAGGAATTCGAGGCTCATCTCGTCGATCAGCACATGTGCGCCGTCCCGCTCGACGATCAGGTCGCCCGCATTCACGGCCTCGGCAAAGTCGAACTTGTAGGAGAAGCCGGAACATCCCCCTCCTTCGACAGAGACGCGCAGGAAGTCCACGCCGTCCTGTTTTGTCAGAATTGCAGTAATCCGCTTGGCAGCGGAGGCGGACAGGGTCACATCAGGGACTGTTACGGTGCTCATAGGAACAACATAGGGACGAATTGGTCGATGGAAAAGAGAGCCGTGTTTGCAACCCGCTTCGAAGACAGTCGGGGACGCTATTTTGATGAGGCGCCATCTGCCACCCGCACACCATTCCAGCGTGACCGCGACAGGATCGTCCATTCAACGGCGTTTCGGCGCCTGAAGCAGAAAACACAGGTATTTGTGGCCCATGAGGGCGACCATTACCGCACACGCCTCACACATTCCCTGGAAGTTGCCCAGATTGCCCGCAGCGTCGCCCGCACCCTTGGCCTCGATGAGGATCTCGCCGAAGCGATGGCGCTGGCACACGATCTCGGTCATCCGCCGTTCGGCCATGCCGGCGAGGACCAGTTGGACGCGTGCATGAAGGCCTATGACGGCTTTGATCACAACGCCCAGACGCTGCGCATCGTGACCAAGCTGGAAGTGCGCTATCCGGGCTTTGAAGGCCTGAACCTGAGCTGGGAAATGCTCGAGGGCCTCGTCAAGCACAATGGCCCGGTGACGGGTCCGGACACGCCGATCAGCAGCCTGCCTGCCGCTTTCCGCGACTTTCATCACCTGGCCGACCTAGAACCTGACCAGTTTGCTGGCCCCGAAGCGCAGGTCGCTGCCCTGTCGGACGACATCGCCTATAATAACCACGATATCGACGATGGCATCGCCTCAGGCCTGTTTACGATTGATGACCTGATGGACATTCCCGTTGTCGGCGAGCAATTTCGCGGTGTTCGTATCGAATACCCCCAGCTGAGCGACCGCATGGTCACCTACGAGGCTGTTCGGCGTCTCATTGGGGTCTGGATCAACGACCTCACGGACGAGACCCGTCGGCGCATCAAGCTCCACAAGCCTGCCAGTGCGTCCGACGTGCGCGCCATGGACGTGCCGCTGGTGGCATTCTCGGCCGAACTGGAAGCCCGTCAGCGCGCGCTCAGGGCCTTCCTCTACGAACGCATGTACAAGCACTACAAGGTCAATCGCATGCGCAGCCAGGCGAAGCGCCTTCTGGCCGACCTGTTCAGCATCTTTCTCGCCGAACCCGAGACTCTGCCGCCGCCCTGGCGCCACGATGCGGAACAGGTTCCAGAAGCGCGGCGCGCCCGCATCGTCTGTGACTATATTGCGGGCATGACCGATACGTTCGCCATGGAAGAACATAGGCGTCTTTTCGACGCCAGTGGCATGCGCTGACGGCCCTTTTTGCGCCTTTCTCACATCATCAGCGGCTGTGCGAGTCTGTGGAAAAGCCTTGATGTTCAAGCGTCATTAACGAAACGCCCTCTAATATTAACCTCAGAGAACAATACTGAAGGAAGTATTCCATGGGCAGATCACGAAGCGAGAGGGGCAACTACGCGCCTTTTGACGACGACTACCGGGGATTCGAGATCCGCGATGATGAAACGGCCCGCGGCCCGCTGATCCTGGCGCTCGCTATCGGCGTGCTGCTGGTTTTTGGCGCTGTGGTCTGGAACACTTACCGGCAAGGCGTGCGCTCCAGCGGTGCTGGAATTCCCAGTGTCATTGCAGATGCGCAGCCCTACAAGCGAACGCCGGAGGATCGTGGCGGCGTCGCGGTGCCCGACACTGACAAGCGCTTCTATGATCAGATGGATGCGTCTGACCGGCCCGAATCCGCAGACACAGGCATTGCCGATTTCGAAGATGCCCGCAGCACGGAATTCCTCCAGGGTGGGCCGCCCATTGAGTTGCGGCCGGGCATCGAATCAGACGCGGCGAATGAAACGGATCCTGAAAATGGCATGCCGAACATCGTCGCAGACCAGGTCCGCGCCCTCGCCAATCTCGACGAACGCCCTGCCGAATCGGACGAAGACATCGAGATCGCTTCGACAAACCCCGCGCCCATGCCGATCGCTGCCGGGCCCATGGTAACCTCGCAAGCAATGTCAGAGTTCGAATTCCGCGATAATGGCGCTTTCCTCGTGCAAATTGCAGCTTTTCGTTCAGAGGAAGCGGCCGAATCGGCCTGGCGCAAGGCGTCCGGCTCCCGCCCTGATATTTACCAGGGAGCATCGAAACATATCCAGCGGGCCGATCTCGGCGCCAAAGGTGTGTTTTACCGCTTGCGCGTGGGCGCTTTTGCCGAAAGATCGGAGGCAACGGCCTTCTGCACAGCGCTGAAGTCAGCGGGTGAAAACTGCATTGTGGTGACTGGATAGTGACGAAAGCTTGCATCCTTAGCGTCTTCGGTCCGAGACTGACTCCGGGTGAACGGATCCTCTTTTCCGCGCACGATCCGTGGGGTGTTATCCTCATGGGCCGCTCATGTGTGTCGAAACCCCAGATCCGCCAGCTTGTTGCTGACATATGGGACGCGACAGGCCGAGCAACGCTGATCTTCATTGACCAGGAAGGTGGCCGCGTGGCCCGCCTAAAGGCGCCGGAATGGCCGCTTTTTCCGCGCGGTGAAGACTATGCAATGATCTACCAGGCAGACCGGGAACGTGGACTCGAAGCCGCATGGCTTGGCCATCGCCTGATGGCGGCAGAACTCGCGTCCTTGTCGATCCACGCGGACTGTGCCCCCGTGGTCGATTTACCTGTGCCCGGTGCCCATGACGTGATCGGCGACCGGGCTTTCGGCACTGAACCTGATCAGGTCGCAGACCTTGCCCGTGCAGCCCTCAAAGGGCTGGCAGATGGCGGTGTGGCCGGCGTTGTGAAGCATATTCCCGGCCACGGACGCTCGATGTCCGACAGCCATCTGGAACTGCCGCGCGTCACAGCTGGCGACAATGAACTCGCCAAGGATTTTGACGTTTTTGCGCGCCTCGCGGATGCCCCGATGGCGATGACTGCCCATATCGCTTACGACGCCATCGATCCGGGCGTCGCAGCCACCCTGTCACCAAAGCTTATTCAGGGCATCATTCGCGAGCGAATCGGGTTTGATGGCTTGCTGATGACGGATGATCTGGGGATGAAGGCTCTGGGCGGCAGCCTGAAGACGCGTGCAGACGGAGCGATTGCTGCCGGCTGTGACGTGCTGCTGCATTGTTCGGGCTTCCTGAAAGAGGCCAACTCCATCCTCGCCGAAATGACCGAAGTCGCTGAAGCGTCGCCTGTGCTCGCCGGAAAAGCGCGAGCGCGCGCTGAACGTGCCGAAGCCTTGTCGACAGCCGAGATGCCGTTCGACGGACAAGCTGGCTGGGCCCGATTCCACGAACTCTTCCCTGAATTCAGGGCGATGGCATGAGCGTTGACGCCATTTCCATCGATGCGCTGTCGGCTGACGCGCAAGACGCCGAAGCGGGCGATATCTTCCGCGTGGACGTGGATGGTTTTGAAGGCCCGCTACATCTCTTGCTGGAACTGGCCCAGCGCCAGAAGGTCGATCTTCTACACCTGTCTATCCTCGATCTGGCAATCCAGTACCTCGGCTTTATCGAGGACGCGAAATCGAAACGTATGGATCTCGCTGCCGACTATTTGCTGATGGCATCCTGGCTCGCATTCATGAAGTCGCGCCTCCTGTTGCCGAAACCGGAGAAGCCCGACGAAGACGAGCCATCCGGCGAAGAAATGGCTGAACGGCTGGCGTTCCGCCTCAAGCGTCTCGACGCTATGCGAACAGCCGTTCTTGAACTCGAATCCGGCCCGGTCCTCAACAATGTGATTTTCCTGCGTGGCCTTCCGGAACAGCCCCGCGTGGTGAAGCATACCGAATTCAAGGCGTCGCTCTACGACCTGACTCAGGCGTTCGGCACCATCCGCGACCGCAAGGAACAGGAGGCACCGCACAGGATCGAGCAGCAACTTGTCCTGCCGCTGGAACTGGCGCGTACAACGCTCCGTGCCCTTCGTGCACAATTGACTCAATGGTCGAGCCTGGACGAAATTCGCACCACGATGACCGACGTCGATCCGTTGTTGCCACCGCGGTCTGTGACCGCCAGCGTGTTTGCGGCAGCACTTGAACTCGCCCGTGATGGCGAAGTCGATGTGCGCCAGGACGCCCACTTTGCGCCACTTTACCTACGTAATGCAGGAACCAACCCCGGGGAGGGCAGGGATGCAACCGCTTGAGAAGTTTGAAATGATCCAAGATTCACCAGAAGAGACGCGGGATCCCTTGGCCCAGTTGTCCTTCGCCTACAAACGGTCCGAAGCGGAACTCGCGGGCGGCGTCGAGGAGGCCCTGTCTGAGGGTATCCGGCGCGCCGAGGCAGTTCTGTTCGCTGCGGGTGAACCGCTGTCGGCTGAACAGATCGCTGAAATCCTGCCGCACGGCGTCGAGTCGGGCGAAGTGCTGATGGCGCTGCGCGCCATGTACGCCAATCGCGGTGTGAACCTGGTTGAAGTCGCCAATAAGTGGCGCTTCCAGACGGCCACAGACCTTACCTATCTCTTCGTCGAAGAGCGTCAGGTCCAGAAGAAGCTCGGACAGGCTGCGCTCGAGACGCTTGCCATCATTGCCTATGGCCAGCCGGTGACGCGCGCCGAAGTCGAGGCCGTTCGCGGCGTGGCGGTTGCGAAGACGACGATCGACACGCTGATGGAAGCCGGCTGGGTCAAGATCAAGGGCCGGCGCAAGACGCCGGGCCAGCCCATGACCTATGGCACCACCGATGCCTTCCTTGAGCATTTCGGCCTCGAAAGCCTCGACACTTTGCCGGGCAAGGCCGACCTTGCGGCGGAGGGATTGCTGTCAGACGTCATCCCGTCCGGCGTCCAGATGCCGGACGAGGAAGCGCTCAACGAGGAAGACGTTCTCATTCAGGACGCATCTGATGTCGAAGCCATCGATGCCTTCGTGACGGACTATATGGACGAAGAAGACGCGCCTGCGACGGAAGTCGAAGCCGCTTCTGAAGCGATGATAGAGGATGTCCCTGCAGAAAATGCGGATGAAGCGCTCGCGGTCGCCGACACGCAGGACGAAGAGGATGAGGCGGACGACAGCGCCGTCAGCGTCTTCGCCTATCTCAAGCCGCGTCCGCGTGCCACCGAATACGAGGATGAGTTCGATCGCGCCCGCGTCAAGGCGGCCGTTATCCAGCTTGCTGCCACACCGCGTGAACCGGAACGGCCCATGACCGATTGGGACGATGAGGAATAAGCGTCACGCATTTGAGACGTGACCGTGCAAACGATCGGGCAGAGGGTGTGAGCTGGACGCAGGCGACGGTGCAAGGCGGGTACATTCAACCGCTCAGGCGGGCATGATATTTTTTTGCATGCCCGTTGGTCACGAGGGCAAGAGGCGGGGGATGCAATCATGACAGTGGCTATGGAGCGCCAGGCTGCCCGTACGGTCTCCGCACGGGAAATCGGCTGCTTCCTGCTCCTTTTTGTCGTTCTGCTCGCGCCGGCACTCATCAACGCGTTTCCCCTCGTCATGGAAGACTCCATTGCCTATTCCGGTCAGGGGCCTCACTGGATGCGCGGAAAATCCGCAGCTGTTCTGGTCGCCCTTCCTTACAGGCTTGCGGGTTACTGGGCGCTTCCCCTGATTAATTGCGCCATGAATGCGGCGGCGTGGATTCTCCTGCTCCGCATATTCTCAATCCGGCCGAACCCGTTTCTTGTCCTCCTGTTGGCGTGCGCCAGTCTCCAGCCACTTTATGCAAGCGCCGTCCTGGTCGATGCCTGGTTCTTCCCGGCGGTCGTGCTGTTGCTATCGGCTGGCAGGTTGCCGCCGGTTTTTGTCGGTGCGCTCGCCGGCCTCCTTCTGTCCAGTCACGGCTCCGGACATGTCATGGCGTGTGTTTTTGCCATCCTGGCGGCAGGTCTGTGCAGGTCGCACCGGCTGGTGCTTGCCGCTTTGGTGGCTGCCATTGTCGCCTTTGGATTCAATCTTCTTCTGGACTCCGCCTACGCCACGAACCAGCCGCGTCTGGCGAAGACATTTCCGGCGGCGCGTGCCTTTTCCGTCCAGCCTGAACTACTGTCGCGCGAGGCCGAACGGTCAGGGGACCCGATGATGGCAGAAGCCGCAGGGATTCTTCGCGAGCTGGAGAAAGACCCGGCCTTGAGCGCGCGCCGCGACCTGTTTTGGGATATCTGGAAACAAACCGAGGGTCGTTTCGACCTGGCGAAGTTCGAACAGGAACATGCCGGTTCCATCATACGTGACGCGTTCGTCTATCGCCCCTTCGGGCTCCTGCTTTCGATCGGGACGGATTATGCCAGCTTCTATGGTCCCGATACCCGGTTGGATTTTCAGCCGGTCCTCTCCGAACCTTTCCCATCCGGCTTTGACGCATCCTTGCAGGCCGAAGGGTTTTTCATGGCGCCCGCCGTCCGCCACGTCGCGACCGCCTTGCGCTACGCCTGTTATCTGGCGTTTCTCGTATCGCTGTGGTTCGGTTGGCGCGTGGCGCCAGCCAGCTTGCGCAAGGTGATTGCCGGCGCGGTACTCCTGCTGATAGCCAACGATGCCATGTTCGCTATCCTGTCCGGGCCGCCCGACCGCTATCATCATCGCGCCCTGCCTTTGTTGGCCGCAGCCGCACTTCTGCTCCTGTCGCGGCGCCGGGCAATCAAGCCGCTTTAAGCGCTTTACGTCGCGACGGTTGGCTCGAACCTAAAGCGACGCTCATCGTCGAACTGGCCAAGAATATCGTCCTCGGCGGTTCCCGCGCCGATATTGTGAATCACATAATTATGGCCCATCGGCGTCACCTTGTTCGAAACGATGCCGATATGCGGCAGCCGCCCATTCAGTCGCATCGTGTAGATATCGCCTGCCTGCCATTCGGACAGCGAAGTGGGTACGGTAAGTTCTGTTCCATGCCGACGCAAATAGGTTTCCAAGTTCGGCACCCGGCGATGGTCGATATTCCTGTCCGGCCGCGTCAGGCCCCATATGTTTGGGTACGTGTTGAACGCTGCGGCCATATCGTCATGGACCGCTGATTGCAGGTCGAAGGCAAAGGCATCGCGATACGCCCTGACGACGACATCGGTGCAGACGCCGCGCTCGCGGGGAACGTCACCATTCGGGTAGGCGAGACTGACATAGGCCGGGTCGTAAGCGCGCGTGATTCCGATCTGGCTGCGCGCCGCGACGATGAGCCGGGACTCCCAGGGGATCAGGCGCTCGCCAAGGACGCTCGGAACGAGGGGCAGGGCCACAAGGCCGGAGAGTGCGGCGCGTCGTGTGATCATCGCCTGAAAGGATCATCCCGATGCGGCAGGATTAGGTCAAAAATGGTGCGCAATGGGGCTGGCTGTGGACCTGCCACCCCCTTGCACCCCGCGGGTCAACGGCGCCAACCCCCGCAGGCCACCCCGTCAGAACCCCTTCAAAACCGCAATCTCGTCGATATCAGCCCGCTCCGCGCGCAGCGAATTGACCGGATGATCGGCGTCTGGAATACCAACGGCCATGCCGCACCAGACCATTTCGTGCTCGCCCAAATCGAAATGTTCCTTCAGCATCGGACGGAGTATTCCCCAGCATTCCTGCATGCATGTCCCCCATCCGCGCTCTTCCGCGAGCAGGGACAGCGTCTGCAGATACATGCCCGTATGGCCCCATTGGCCGTGGCCCATCCGCTCGTCAATCACAATGAATACGGCGACCGGCGCGCCAAAGAAGCGGAAATTATTGGCAAACCAGGCGATGCGTTCGGCGCGGTCAACCTTGGGGATATCCAGCACATCATACATCATCTCTCCGACACGCCTCCGGCGCGCTTCATGCGGCTGCCACAGGTCCTTGGGATAGATCGGCCGGTCCGTCGGCTGTCCCGCCGGGCTGTCTTTCAGCACGCCAGCGGCCTTGCCAATCACCTCATCTCTGGCATCCCCTGTCACCACAATCACCCGCCACGGCTGCGTATTCCCACCCGAAGGCGCGCGCTGCGCAGCGGTCAGCCAGTCGCGGATGTCGGCTTCGGACAAGGGATCTGGTTTGAAGGCGCGCGTTGATATGCGTTGCGCGACGGCTGTTGAAACATCCATGAAAAAAGCCTCCCATCAGGATATGATGGGAGGCTTATCAGGCTTTGCGCGGCGTCAGCCAACACGCTTATTTCGGGTGGCAGATCACCGGCATCCACGTGTAGCCCTTTACGAAGGCACCGGATGTGAACGATGGCTCGTCCAGCACTTCTATATGGCTGAAGCGTTCCATGATTTCCTGCCAGAGAATCTGCAGCTGCAGTTCGGCAAGACGGTTGCCGACGCAACGGTGGATGCCGAAGCCGAACGAGATATGCCGACGGGCGTTTTCGCGGTCGATGATGAAGTCGTTCGGGTGATCCCAGAACCGCTCGTCGCGGTTGCCGGAGACATACCACATGGCGATCTGGTCGCCCTTGTGGATCGTCTTGCCGTGCATTTCCACGTCTTCCAGCGCTGTGCGGCGCATGAAGGCGAGGGGGGTCTGCCAGCGGATCGTTTCCGATACCATGTTCGGGATCAGCGACGGATCGGCCTTCAGCTTCTCGTACTCGGACGGGAATTTATTGAGCGCGTAGACCGATCCGGTCATCGAATTGCGGGTCGTGTCATTACCGCCGACGATCAGCAGGATCACGTTGCCCAGCAGTTCCATGGGAGTCAGGTTGCTGGTCTTCTCACCATGGGCGAGCAGGCTGATCAGGTCGTTCTTGACCGGGGCGGCCTGACGTTCCTGGTACAAGCCCATGAACGCGGTCAGGCATTCCATCATTTCCTGCTTCCACTGCACCTCGCCGCCAGGGCAGATGTCGGGATTGTTCATATTTGTGGCGATATCCGACCAGCGGGTCAGGTCGCGCCGACGTTCGAATGGATAGTCGAACAGGGTTGCCAGCATCATCGTCGTCAGTTCGATCGACACTTTGTCGACCCAGTCGAAGGGCTCGCCGACAGGCAGGGAATCCAGCAGGCCCTGGGTCCGCGAACGGATCAGGGGCTCGTAATCCTTGAGCATGTTCGGCGCGACGGCTGGCTGGACCGTACGGCGCTGCTCGGCATGGCGCGGTTCGTCCATGGCGATGAACATCGGCATCTCGAAATCTTCGAGCGGCTGGCCAAGCGTGATGCCGCCATGTTCCCAGCTGGACGAGAAGCGTTTGTGATCGACATCAATGGCCATGATGTCTTCGTAACGTGTCACCGACCAGTAGGGGCCGACAAAGCTGTCCGGTGTGAAGTGCAGCGGGTCTTCATTCCGCAGGCGCTCCAGACGGTCCCAGTACTTGCCCTGGCGCCAGATTTCGGGATCGACAAAGTCGAACGTTTCGATGTCGAGTGTCGAGGCTGGCGGCACCTCTTCACCCACCCGGAGATAGCCGGGGTGAAGCGGCTCGCGATCCGAGACTTTCGGACGTTCGAGTGCGGGATGGTCAAAGGTCTGTGCTGTATCGGCAGCCATGTTTCTTCCTCCGGTGCGTCCCCCTATGGGGCCCCAAATTTGATGTCCCGATCAAGTTACCATGGCCAGGATGAAAAAACCATGACGCATGCGTCATTTATTTTTGGTGACCATGAATTCAGGCCGGATAACGTTCTGCGCGGGCATTTTGGAGCGCTGTGCGGATCGCGATGGACAGCGACTTTCGCTCGGGGCAGGTCAGGAACCGACCGATCACATAGGCCGTCCGACCGTGCTCGATTCGCAACCAGCTTGTCGGGCTGAGGGGTTCATCAAGCTCTACCCGCGTGAACGCCGCAGGGAACTCGACGCTTTTTTCGGATCCGTCCGCTGCCCGATGGCACAGATGCATCGACTTTGCTGTCACGGTGACGCGCGTCTGCTCGCGTTGTCGCCGGAATGACGCTCGAAACGCAATATAGACCGCCAGCGCATCAAGCCCGAAAAATCCGGCAACCGGAAAGGCGCCCATGGACAAGAACCCCACGCCGCATGCGAAGCTGGCGACACCGACGACCGTCATCAAAACCGCAAGACCGCGCGGACTGAGTGACCGGTTCGGTGTCAGCAAGGCATCGAAGTAGATGACGTCGTGAGTTTCGCTCATAAAATAATATTAGTCGCGACCTTGCGCGACGCAAAGTGCGACTTAAACACCTCCATCATGCCTGATAAGAAATCCCTCCTGTCCCCGCGCAAGAAAAAGCGGGCACCCAGAACCTTTGGCCAGGCGCGCGCGACGGAACTCTATGAGGCGCTTGCGCAGGACAGACCCGACCCGCGCACGGAGCTGAACTTCACGAGCCCGTTCACACTTGTCGTCGCTGTGGCATTGTCAGCGCAGGCGACAGACGTAGGCGTCAACAAGGCGACCGCCAGACTGTTCGCCATCGCCGATACGCCCGAGAAAATGTTGGCTCTGGGAGAAGAAGGGGTAGCCGATCACATCCGCACGATCGGCTTGTGGCGGAACAAGGCAAAGAACGTCATCGCGCTGAGCCATATGCTGATAGAGACGTTCGATGGCATCGTGCCGAACACGCTTGACGCATTGCAGCAATTGCCCGGCGTTGGCCGGAAAACGGCAAATGTTGTGCTGAATGAAGCCTTCGGCGTTCCGACGATCGCCGTGGACACGCACGTGTTTCGCGTGTCGAATCGTACCGGCCTCGCGCCTGGGAAAACGCCTGAGCAGGTCGAAGCCGGATTGGAGCGGACGACCCCGGTGCAATTCAAACATGGCGCGCATCACTGGCTGATCCTGCACGGCCGCTATGTCTGCAAGGCGCAAACGCCGGAATGCTGGCACTGCGCCATCGCGCACCTGTGTAAATACACGCCCAAGACGCCTGATCCTGCGACCGTCTCGAAATTGGGGCCCCTGAGCAAAGCCCCGCCGCGCAAAACTGGAATGTGACATATCTGCCAGCCGATTCGCCTGCCACCAGCTGGCCACAATTCCATAACGTCTTGGTCACGAAATGCCGCGAAACGGGTCTCCGAAAAGAAAGAGTCACGCCATGTCCACACTCAACTTCCCGTTACTTGTTGTCGCCTTATCCAGCGCCGCAATGCTTGCCGGAAATGCGGCTGTCGCCCAGGAAAAAGACGGCTGGACCGGCGAAGCCTCATTCAGTGCCGGCCATACGACCGGGAACACAGATACCACCGACGTGGGGCTTGGCATTGATGTCGCGCGTGAGCAGGGTGTCTGGACTTACGAATTCGTGGCTGACGGTGAATATGGCGAGCAGGATGGTGTCGAGAGCCGGAACCGTTATTTCCTTTCCGGAGATGTCGATCGCCTGCTTGACGAAAAGCTGATTGCATTCGGCCGAACGTCATATGAAGTCGACCAGTTCACAGGTTTCGACAGCCGCTCATTCGTGGGTGGTGGCCTTGGCTATCACATTTATGATGGTGAACAGATCAAATGGACTGTGCGAGGTGGTCCGGGTGTCAAGATCGACGAGGTGAAACGCTCCATCATAACGGATTCTCTGGGGGCAGCGCTTATCGTTCCGGCAGAAACCGTTTCGTCGTTCGGTGCAGTTGCCAGATCTGCGTTTGGCTACAAGTTCAATGACAATGTCGATTTCACTAACGAGACGGACGTTCTGTATGGTGACACGTCGACTCAAATCGAAAATATGGTCGCGCTGACAGCGTCTGTTTCGACCTCCATATCAGCCCGCGTGTCATACAATGTCCGCTATGATACGAACCCCGCAGACGGCTTTGAGGATACGGACACGGCCCTGAAGGTCGCGCTTGTCTACGGCTTCGGCCAGTAAACCGGCTAGCGAGAGAAGTCCGGCCGCCAGCGCATCGAAACGAAGAAGTTATAGCTGCGGTTAATGCCGTTGATGTCCCCGATATTGGACTCGACAGCCTGGTCCGAGACCGACAAACGGGCGCAGTTTCTTTTCGGGTCGGAAATCCCGGAACAGGTGTAGGCCGAGCGCATGCGAATCGAAATCGCCTCGGGCGGTCAACGCTCCGTTCAGCCCGGTGGTCTTGGCCCAACGCCGCGAATATTCTGCTTCGACGCGCCAGACGTCCGAAAACCTGTACCCCATAGCGCCGCCGAATTCCCGGCTCGCGGACAAATGAAGATTGAGAGGTGGCTCGGGAAAACTGAACAGGGTGGTTAGGTGAGATTTCTGCCTGCAGATCGGCTATTTTGCCGAACACAGGAGACGACCCATGCCCAGACGACCCCGCCGGAACCACAGCCCGGCTTTCAAAGCGAAGGTGGCC